>NZ_JAMXEX010000017.1 GCF_025370775.1 Ancylothrix sp. D3o
AAACTTTTCAGCGCGTCTGGATCTGTATTCTTGTAAAGAATTTCTGCGGCGGCTTTTAAGTGGGCTTTTAGCTGTTGTTCTTCCTGGGGTGTCATTTTCTTCATCTTATCCTTTCTTGAGGTTTTTACTGGCTTTTTCAGCTTAACATTTTTTGAACCATTTGCAAAAGTGAGATGCACCCAGCCGGTTTATTTAAAAAAGCGGCTTTCTTGGGTTTCACGGATAGAGTTAAAATCTAAAAGTTGCGTGAATTTTTAGGTTGAGATAATGAGTGATTCCTTTATGACTCTTTCCGGCAGTTGGCAAGAATGGTTGACGGTGATAGGCTATATCAGCTTTACTCTTTTCATCACCGCTTGCGTTTTAACCACCAAGAAAAGATAAATTATTTAGCCTAAAATAAAAAAAGCCGGCATTGCCGGCTGTCAATACTTATCAAGACTGGCTCAGTCTAGCTAACAATTCATCGCGGGAACATTGCATAATCAGCAAGCTGCGTTCGCGGGCTGGAAGTTTAATTAAAGGCTCAATAATTTGGGATAATTCTTCATCAATTGAACCAAATTTTATTTCCAGTAAACTTTCAACCATTTGCCGTTCTCCTTGCTGAATTCCTTGCTGAATTCCTTGCTGAATTCCTTGCTGAATTCCTTGCTGAGTAGCATTTTCTAGCCGTTCCAAGTAAATCGGTGAAAGTTCCATGATCAACTCCTGATCTTCTCGATCAATATTTTGACGTATCTCTAAAATTGTCCGTAAGTTATACAGCAATTCTAGCGCGTTTTGCCGGAAAGGATTATCTTCTCGAAGAGCGACTAACTGAGCAATCGCTTGTTTTTGCACAGTTCCTTTGCCTAAAATTCTTAACCACAAAGTTTCAGGTGTCGCCGGCAATTGGTGAATCGCCACAAGTGCCGTTTTTAAACCCTCCCCCATCAAATAAATACCCGCTGGTAAATTTTCATCGGGGGTGGCGCGGAATTTCTCTAACAAAGACCCAGAAATTGTTGGCGAAAGTATCCAAAGCTGAGGTAAATCAGCCTCATTTAAGCGACGGTTTTCACGGTTAGCAACTCGCTCTTGATCGGCAAACAAATCAAAGACTTTGCTCATACAACTGCGGATATCCGCCGCATTTATCGCATTGCGAAACGGCTCAAATACGGCACTTTTTGCCGCCAAAATTGCCAAAAGTCCCAGATCAGTTGTATCCACCGGCTCTGCTGAAGGCGAAAATAATACATCAATTTGTCTCACTTCTCCTGCCAAATTCTTGCCGGTTTGAACCGTTCCAAAAGGTTTTAAAAGTTCCGTCAGTAGATCCTTGGCAAATTGGTCATAAAGAAAGCGTGTCATTGAGGCTTTCCTAACTATATTTTCTTAAGAATTAATTATACACCAATTGGGCTTTTAATTGTTATCTAAACCTCCACAATTGAAAACCCAGTTTATTTAATAAACCGGGTTTTTCGGGCCTCACTGGCATAATCAAACCGCTAAAATTAACGGTCTACCGGCAAAGGTTTATTATTCGGGTTTATTCAATTGGTGAACAAAATTTGCCAGCATTTGTAACCCTGCACTCGATGATTTTTCTGGGTGAAATTGCACCGCCATTACATTATCTCGCGCAATTGCTGCCGTAACCGTTTGGCTGCCGTGTGTCACCGTTGCCGCTTTCACCGCTGGGTCTGCCGGCTCTACATAGTATGAATGCACAAAATATACCCAAGGCTCAATCCCTAAATTCTCCCAAAGCTTGATATCAGGCTGTTTTAGCTCCAATTGATTCCAGCCCATGTGAGGTATTGTGAGATTCGGTTCAGGCTTAAACCGGCGAACCTCACCCGGAATAATACCTAAGCCCGGTTCCTTGCCTTCCTCACTACCATCAAACAAAATTTGCATCCCTAAACAAATTCCTAAAAACGGTTTTCCCGAAGCAATAGCATCTTTAACCGGCCCAATTAAATCCCGCGATCTCAAATGTTGAATTGCCGGATCAAAAGCCCCCACCCCAGGCAAAACCACCGCATCCGCTTGCTCAATTTCTGCCGGCACATCCGTAATTTTTGGAGTTCCCCCCGCATTTTCCAAACCCTTACACGCCGAGTGCAAATTTCCCATATCGTAATCAATCACCGCAATCACAGGCATAGCCTTTTTTCCCTTATACTATTACTAGAACCTCCAACTATTATACTACCTAATCAGCCTTCTTATGAACCCCAAGCTTTTGTTAACCTCCTTTGATATTTGGCTTACACATCATAAATCTAACGCCTCCGATGATTTATTAGAATTAATTTCCCAACACCCCGATTTTATCAAAGCCATTTTCTTAAGAAAATTACCCGTTGATTTTGACCTAGCCCCCGCTAAACTTATCGCCAAACTTAAACAAACCACCCCCGATATAGTAGTCTGTTGCGGCATGGCAGAAAGTCGCACCAAACTAACCGTAGAATCGCGTGCTACCAACGAAAACAACGTGCTGTTAACCGCCGTCAATCTTGAACAATTAGTAGCAGATTTACCCTCCACAGAAATTAGCCACGAAGCCGGAAAATTTGTTTGTGAAGCCCTTTATTATTCAGCCTTAAACGAACTGCAAAAACACCCATCTACCCCCTGTATCTTTGTCCATGTGCCGGTTTTAACCAAAGAAAACACCTGCCCCATATTTGCCGACTTTGTAACCCTCCTCCACCGGCTCAAACTTTCTTATCAACCTCCGCAAAAATACGCTTGACTTATTTCTCCCCATTCCCCCAGCCAATTTTGTTAAAAAACTTATCCTTGTCCAACTTCTCGCGGTATTACCGGCTACAGTTATAAAATCCCCCCACACTCTATACCAGAGTAAGGAGACAATAGCCACCCTAAAGCCGGTAAAACAACTAAAAAAATGGAGCAAAAAAAGTGCGTTTTGAAACTTACGATCCCGGTGACTTTTATGATGAACTATTCATCGCCAAGGGCAAACCACGCCCCGAAATTTTACCCCTCATAGAAAGAATAAACTCCCTACCTGAAGGAGAACTCAAACGCCGGCAACAAGCCGCACAAATAGCCCTATTTAAACTCGGAGTCACCTTCAACGTTTATGGCGACAGCGAAGGCACCGAGCGCATCTTTCCTTTTGACATCATCCCCCGCATAGTTTCAGCCCAAGAATGGGCAAAACTTGAGCGCGGACTCAAACAGAGAATTTTTACCCTCAATGCCTTTATTGCAGACATTTACGGCGACCAAAAAATTATCAAAGACGGCATAATTCCCGCCGAAATCATCAACTCAGCAAAAGGCTTTTTAAAACCCTGCATCGGCTTAAAACCACCGGCCGGCATTTGGTGTCACATCACCGGCACCGATTTAGTACGCGACAAAGACGGAACCTGGTATGTTTTAGAAGATAACCTCCGCGTTCCTTCTGGCGTTTCCTATGTGCTAGAAAACCGGCGCGTAATGAAAAGCACCTTTCCCCAAGTTTTCCGCACAATGAACGTGCAGCCGGTCGATGATTACCCCAGCCACCTGTTAGAAACCCTCCTCAATCTTGTCCCCAGCAATTTACCCGATCCAGTCGTTGTTGTTCTCAGTCCAGGTATTTACAACTCCGCCTATTTTGAGCATTCCTTCCTCGCTCAACAAATGGGAGTTCAACTCGTAGAAGGACGCGATTTAGTCATCTCCGACGGCTATGTACAAATGCGGACAACCAAAGGCTTACAACGAGTTGATGTTATTTACCGGCGCATTGATGATGACTTTATTGATCCTAAAGCATTTCGTCCCGATTCACTATTAGGAGTACCCGGTTTAGTAGAAGTTTATCAAGCCGGTAGAGTTGGAATTGCAAACGCAATGGGCACCGGCATAGCCGATGATAAAGTCATCTATGCCTATGTACCAGAAATGATCCGCTATTACCTCTCAGAAGAACCAATTATTGCCAACGTTCCTACCTATATGTGTTGGGAAGAAAAACACCGCCAGCACGTCCTAAAAAACCTCGATAAAATGGTATTAAAAGCCGCCAACGAAGCCGGAGGTTACGGAATGCTTGTAGGAACCCACGCCACCCCAGAACAACGTCAAGAATTTGCCGAAAAAATAAAAGCCAACCCCCGCAATTATATCGGTCAACCTACCCTATGTTTGTCACGAGTTCCTACACTCATAGACAATGAATTTGCCGGCTGTCACGTTGATTTGCGGCCTTATATTTTGTATGGCAAAGAAATCTATGTCAACCCAGGCGGATTAACCCGTGTTGCCCTTAAAAAAGGCTCCTTAGTCGTCAACTCCTCCCAAGGAGGCGGCTCAAAAGATACCTGGGTTTTAACACCTTAATAGCCCCAAAACTTAGGAGGATAAATCAAAAATGTTAAGTCGTGTCGCCAACTCAATCTATTGGTTAAACCGCTATGTCGAACGAGCCGAAAACATCGCGCGTTTTATAGATGTTAACCTCAATTTATTGCTAGATTCTCCCCCCGGTTCGCGTACTCAATGGGAGCCTTTAGTTATCACCGCTGGCGATATGCCGGCCTTTAAAGAACGCTACGGCGAAGCCACCGCAGAAAATGTAATTCAGTTTCTCACCTTCGACAGAAACTATTCCAACTCAATCCTTTCTTGCTTACAAATTGCCAGAGAAAACGCTCGCTCAATTCGAGAAATTATTTCCTCAGAAATGTGGGAACAACTCAACTCATTTTACATGATGGTAAAAGAAGCAGCCCCCAAACAATCAGTCTTAGACTTGCATGATTTTTATAGCGAAGTAAAAATGGCAAGTCATTTATTTGCCGGCGTCATGGACGGCACAATGACACACAATGAAGGCTGGAATTTTGGGCACATGGGCCGGCTTTTAGAACGCGCCGACAAAACCGCTCGCATTTTGGATGTCAAGTATTTTATTTTGTTACCTTCCGTGCAATATGTGGGAACCACCTTTGATGAAATTCAGTGGATAGCATTACTTCGTTCCGCCAGTGCTTATGAAATGTATCGCAAATGTCAGCACCGCATCACCCCTTCAGGAGTCGCCAACTTTTTAATTTTAGACCGCGATTTTCCGCGTGCAATTCGCTTTTGTATAACGCGAGCAGAAAGCGCCTTGCACAAGATCACCGGCACCCAACCAGGAACCTGGCGAGATCCTGTAGAAAGATCATTAGGTCGCTTACGTTCCGAATTGGATTATCTCACCATTGAAGACATCATGGACAAAGGTTTACATGAATTTTTAACCGATTTTCAAATTCACCTTAACGGCACCGGCAACAAAATTTTCCAGACATTTTTTGCCTTAGAGCCGGTAGTTTAATTAGCCTTTTTCTGCCTTTTTAAGGATGCAAAGACAGGCGTGATGCCTGTCTCTCATTAAAAATTGTTTTTTCTTTTTCCAGCAATGACAAAGTACGGGAGCGCACACCGGCCCCTACTTTGACTATGACATTTACTCTTCAACTCGATATCCCAATTCACTTAACTTATTGCGAGATTGTCGCCATTTTGGTTGCACTTTTACAAACAATTCTAAATAAACTTTTCCCTCAATTAATTTTTGCATTTGTTGGCGAGCAGCCGTGCCAATTGTTTTTAACATTGTTCCCCCTTTGCCGATCAGAATTCCTTTTTGCGAATCTCGCTCAACACAAATCGTCGCCAAAACACGAGTAATATCTGTACTTTCTTCCACCCGCTCAATAATAACAGCAACCGAGTGGGGGACTTCTTCGCGGGTAAGCAGCAAAATTTGCTCACGAATTAACTCACCCATAATGAAACGTTCCGGTTGATCTGTAACTAAATCTGGGGGATAATAATAGGGGCCCGGTTCGAGATATTCGCTCAGGGATTTTTCGAGAGTTTTGATCCCTTCGCCGGTGAGGGCAGAAAATTTCATAACAGGCCAATCTTTGCCCGCGATAATTTGCTGATAACTCTCATCAATGCCTTGAAAATCTGGAGGTTGTTGATCACATTTATTTAATCCAAAAATCACCGGCGTTTGCACATTTTTGAGAATATCAACAATGTAGCGATCACCCCCACCAGAAGGCACAGAACCATCCACTAAAAACAAAACCACATCAACTGAATGAATCGCACTTTGAGCATTTTTTACCAGCACTTCTCCGAGTTGGTGGTGAGGTTTATGAATCCCCGGAGTATCAACAAAAATAATTTGCGCTTCTGGAGTTGTTAAAATGCCTTGCAAGCGATTACGAGTTGTTTGGGCTACGGGCGATGTAATAGCGATTTTTTGTCCGACAAGCTGGTTCATCAGGGTAGATTTGCCAACGTTAGGACGTCCGATAATCGCGGTGAAACCCGATTTAAAGCCATCGGGAGCGGCGGGAATGAGGGCAAAATCGGAGGTGTTCAGAATATTCTCCTTAAAATTTGAGCGGCTGATATCAATTTTACAAGGTAGATTTTAAATTATAAATGGGAAGCAACAGCACAAACAAGCTGGGGCTGCCAGTGGCTGTCCGTTGGGGTGAGGAAAGCTTTTCAATTTTAACTTTCGTTTCGTTACAGAAATTACAAAAAAATGATAGGAATTGTTATCGTATCTCACAGTAAAAAGCTGGCTGAAGGTGTCCAAGAGCTTGCAAATCAAATGGCTCAAGGTCGTGTGCGACTGGCGGTTGCTGCCGGCATTGATGATCCTGATAATCCATTGGGTACTGATGCTATGCAAGTTTATCAAGCAATTGAGTCAGTTTGGGATGGGGGTGGGGTGGTAGTTTTGATGGATTTAGGAAGCGCTTTAATGAGTGCGGAAATGGCGCTGGAGTTTCTATCAGAAGAAAAGCGATCAAACGTCCGGTTATGTGAGGCTCCATTGGTGGAAGGAACGATGGCGGCGGTGGTGGCTGCTTCTGCCGGTGGAGATATCGAAAAAGTTTTGCTAGAAGCACGGGGAGCAATGCTTGCTAAAGCGCAATTCTTAGGGGTTAATTTACAGAAATTTTCTGCAATTTCCCCTTTAGAAAATAACGGGCAACTGAGAGAAACCAGAGAATTTACGATTCAAAATTTGATGGGATTACACGCTCGACCGGCAGCCCAGTTAGTAACGATGACGAACCGTTTTGAATGTGAAATTACCCTCAAAAATATTAGCCAGAATAGCAACAGCGTCAATGCAAAAAGCATCAATCAAGTCATTACCTTGGGGGTAAGGCAAGGTGATAAAATTTTGATTTCCGCTGTCGGCGTTGATGCCGGTGAAGCTTTGAGTGCATTGCAAGCCTTAATTGCCTCAAATTTTGGGGAAGAAGTGCTTTCAATACCCACAACTTCGCCGGAGAGCAAAACAGAAGAAAAAGCAGAAGAAAAGGCATTATTAGGCAATTTACGCGGCACACCGGCCTCTCCGGGCATTGCTATTGGGCCGGTGTTTTTATACCAGCCATTTCTTCATTTTAAAATCGAGCAAAAAGCAGAAAATTCTTTAGGAGAATGGGAAAATTTACAACAGGCGATTTCTACAGCCAAAAATGACTTAGAAAGTTTGTGGCAAAAAACTTTGGCCCCAACCGGCCAACAAGAATCGGCAATATTTGCCGCCCATTTACTTTATTTAGAGGACCCAATTTTGTTAGAAACAACCAGGCGATTAATTTTTCAAGATAAGTATAGTGCGGCGGCGGCTTGGAAAACAGTTATCGATGAAACAATTTACGATTATAACAGCATAAAAGACCCCTATTTTCAAGCTCGTGGCGCCGATGTGGTGGATGTCGGAGAACGAGTTTTGCGATTGTTGACAGGGGTAGAAAATCAAACGCCTCAATTAGAAGAAGCTGTTATTTTAATTGCCCCGGATCTCAGCCCTTCGGAAACCGTACAACTTGACCTCAAAAAAGTTTTGGGAATTTGTACCTCTGCCGGTGGAGCGACTTCTCACGCGGCAATTTTAGCCCGTTCTCTTCGCATTCCCGCCGTGATGGCTGTCGGCCCAGAATTATTAAGTTTAGAACCAGGTACAATTCTTGCTTTAAATGGAGAAACCGGCGAAGTTTTTATCAATCCTGACGCGACACAGCTAGAAGAATTGCAACTTGAAAAAGATAACGAATTGCCGCAATTGCTCTCAAATACCAGAGCCAATGAACCCACCCTTACCCGCGATGGCCGGTTAATAGAAGTCATGGCGAATATTTGCGGAATAGAAGAAGCAAAAATGGCAGGGCTGGCCGGTGCTGATGGCATAGGTTTATTGCGGAGTGAATTTCTTTATTTTAACAAACAAACGGCCCCAAAAGAAGCCGAACAAGTCAAAATATACGAAGACATTGCTAAAGCAATTGCCCCTTATCCTTTGATTATCAGAACCTTAGATATTGGCGGAGATAAACCCTTGCCTTATGTAAATTTCACCCCCGAAACAAATCCGTTTCTAGGATGGCGAGGAATTCGGGTTTTATTAGAGCATCCCGAATTATTTAAAACTCAGCTACGGGCAATTTTACGGGTGAGTGACCGGTATGCAGTTAAGGTCATGTTTCCCATGATTTCGCAAGTTATGGAAATTCTCGCCGCCAAAGAAATTTTAGCCGAAACAATGACCGAATTACGGCAAGAAAAAATCGTTTTTAATGAAAAAATAGAAGTGGGGATAATGATAGAAGTGCCGGCGGCGGTGGCGATGGCCGAACGGTTAGCAGGCGAGGTTAATTTTTTTAGTATTGGCACCAATGATCTAAGCCAATATGTGATGGCAGCGGATCGAAATAATCCCAAAGTGGCGACGCTTGCAGATGGCTTTTCACCGGCAGTCTTGCGAATGATTCAACAAACCGTAAAAGCCGCAAAAGAAAGCGGAATTTGGGTCGGAGTTTGTGGAGAGTTAGCATCGTCTGCTTTAGCTATTCCAATTTTATTAGGATTAGGAGTGGATGAATTGAGCGTCAATGTGTCGATGATTTCGGAAGTGAAAAAAATAATTTCCGAGTTAAGTATGGCAGAAGCCGAGATTATTGCTCAAGATGTGTTAGAGTTGGATTCAGCAGCGGCAGTACGCGAATATGTTGGCAGTCTTTTCTGGGTCGAATGACTTTTTTAAAAGCTCTATTTGTTGCCCAAAATTGCTTATAATTTGAACTCAAACTAAACTAGAAAAATCAAAAAAAAAGAGGTGACTATGGCACGCAAATGCTTTATCATTGAAATGGGAATGGGAATTGATCAGCACGGACAAGAACCGACGGTTGCAGCCGCAAGAGCCGTCCGCAATGCGATAGCAAATAACGCCTTACTTGGAATTTGGGAAGTCGCAGGATTAAGCCATCCAAATCAAATGATCGTAGAGGTACAAGTTGCAGTCCCCTATCCCGAACAAGTGCGAGAAGATGAAGTTTTGGCAGTCTTACCTTTTGGTCAAAAAACCCTAAAAGTTGAGCAAGGCGGCATGGTGGTTCAAGGGCGGGCAATTGAAGGGCTAAATGATAAAAATAATGAAATGTTAATTGCCAATGCAGCCGTTACAGTTTGGGTGGAAAAAAATTAACTTAACTCTTACCTTTTACTGTTAACCTCCTCATCAATTATGGCGATTACTAAACCATGAAAAAACTCATCAACTCTCCCGAAAATGTCGTCCGCGAAAGCCTTGAAGGCATGGCATTAGCACACCCCGACCTCATCAAAATTAACTTTGATCCCACCTTTGTCTACCGCAAAGATGCCCCCATTCAAAACAAAGTCGCCCTCATTTCTGGCGGCGGTAGCGGACACGAACCCATGCACACCGGCTTTGTTGGAATGGGAATGTTAGATGCCGCCTGTCCGGGTGAAATCTTCACCTCCCCCACCCCCGATCAAATGTTAGAAGCAGCCAAAAAAGTTAACAGCGGCAACGGCGTTTTAAACATCGTTAAAAACTATAGCGGCGATGTGATGAACTTCGAGATGGCAGCCGAAATTGCCTCCTCCGAAAACCTCCCCATGATCAACATTTTAATCGATGATGATTGCGCCGTAAAAGACAGTTTATATACCCAAGGCCGGCGCGGAGTTGGCACAACTGTTTTAGCAGAAAAAATCTGCGGTGCCGGTGCCGAAAAAGGCTACAATTTACAACAACTTGCCAACCTTTGCCGCAAAGTAAACCTCAACGGACGCAGCATCGGAATTGCCCTTACATCCTGCACCGTTCCCGCCAAAGGTAGCCCCACCTTTGAATTAGCAGACAATGAAATAGAATTTGGCATAGGCATACACGGCGAACCAGGCCGGCAACGCATGGAAATCAAAACCGCCGATCAAATAAGCGAAATGTTAACTTTTTCCATTCTCGAAGATCCCCCCTACATACGCACCATCCGCGAATTGAATTTAGAAAGCCAAGAATGGGAAGAATTAGAATTAACAACCCCGCCTTTTCAATCGGGTGATTCTGTCTTAGCATTTGTCAACAGCATGGGTGGAACTCCCCTTTCCGAACTCTATATCATCTATCGCCAATTAGCCCAAATTTGTGAAAAGAAAAACATCACAATTATCCGCAACTTAATCGGCCCTTACATCACTTCCTTAGAAATGCAAGGAGTCTCAATAACTTTGCTAAAATTAGATGAAGAAATGATCAAACTTTGGGATGCGCCGGTGAAAACAGCCAGCTTGCGCTGGGGAGTTTAAAAGCATGACTACAAAACAGCAAATTCTCCAATGGTTGCAAACCTACGCAACCGTTATCGAGCAAAATAAAGACTACCTCACAGAACTCGATGCCGCCATTGGAGATGCCGATCACGGCATTAACATGAATCGCGGTTTCCAAAAAGTTTTAACTCAGCTTCCCACCCTCGCTGAAAAAGATATCAGCAACATCTTAAAAGCTGTTAGCATGACTCTTATTTCAAGCGTAGGCGGAGCAAGCGGTGCTTTGTATGGAACCTTTTTTTTACGCGCAAGTAATGCAGTCACCGGTCTCTCAGAATTAACCCCAGAAGACACAGCAAAACTCTTAGAAACCGGCCTTTCTGGAGTCAGAGAACGCGGCAAAGCCAACTTGGGAGAGAAAACAATGTTAGATACCCTACAACCAGCCTCTCAAACCTTCACAAAAGCCATCTCTGAAGGAAATAACACCCTTGAAGCCTTAAAAGAAGCCGTCATTGCAGCCGAACAAGGCATGAAAAATACCATCCCCTTAATCGCCAAAAAAGGACGGGCAACTTATTTAGGAGAAAGAAGTATCGGCCATCAAGATCCCGGCGCCACTTCTGCCTATTTGATGTTAAAAACTCTCCAACAAGTTTTACAATAAATTCCCGAAAACCTACTCAACGGATAGGGAAATGGATATTACCCGCATCGAAAAAATGCTTGAGGAATACAGCGAAAACTATAGCGCATTCAACCAAGATCCCCCAACCTGGGAAGCAAAAAACGGCCCCTAGAGAGAATACGAACACCTAGAAAAATCCCTCTTTTTTAATCTCGCATCAAAACGCTAGACTAAAAAACCAAAAATGAAACTTTTATTGTCGATGCTAAAGGCGATTTTAAATATTATTAAACCTTCTGCAAAGCCTTAGAAACCATCCGAATTTTTCTCGAAACTCACAACTAATTTTAGTCAGACCTAAAATCCTCCTGTAGGCAATTCCCCCTACAGGAAGCGAAACAAACGCTGGCTGTGGTTGCCCCTACAGGCAGGAGGGGAAAGCGTTAAAATAAAATTTTATTAGAAAAAAAATATGGCAACATTACAACAACGCCGGCCAGAAAATATTTCCGGCGACTTTTATGTAGATAATACCTGTATTGACTGCGATACTTGCCGGTGGATGGCACCGGCCACTTTCCACAGAGAAAATGAACAGTCCGCAGTCTATAACCAGCCGGCCAGCCAACTTGAAAGACTGCAAGCCATGCAAGCGCTTTTATCTTGTCCCACCGCATCCATCGGCACAATTGAAAAGCCAAAAGACATCAAAAAAGCCCAAGAAACCCTCCCCCTTTTAGTCGAAGAAAATGTTTACCATTGCGGCTATCATTCCCAAGATTCCTTTGCCGCAGCCAGCTACTTAATGGTACACGATCAAGCCAATATTTTAATTGATTCCCCGCGATTTACAGCGCCATTAGTAAAACGTTTAGAAGCAATGGGAGGAGTGCGTTATATGTACCTCACCCACAGAGATGATGTAGCCGATCACGCCAAATTTAAAGCACATTTTAACTGCCAAAGAATATTGCATAAAGACGATATTACAGCCGACACCCGCGATGTCGAAATGCAATTAAGCGGAAATGAGACGGTGGAATTTTTGCCAGATGTATTAATTATTCCCGTACCAGGACACAGCAAAGGGCACACCGTTTTGCTTTACAAAAACAAATTTCTTTTCACCGGCGATCATCTCGCTTGGTCAACTTATTTGCACCAACTTTATGCCTTTCGCCGCTATTGCTGGTATTCCTGGCCCGAACAAATTAAATCAATGCAAAAATTAGCTGAATATAACTTTGAATGGGTACTCCCCGGACACGGACGCCGGTATCATTCAAACCCAGAAACAATGCGTCAACAAATGCAAAAATGCCTCGCTTGGATGCAAGATGATAGCGCCACATCAAGCACCCCTGATGATTAAAAATTGACCTACGAAAAAAGGCCGGCAACTTGTCAGCCTTTTTTCCCCTTATTTTTCTCGCAAAATTTCCACCGTAATTTTCCCGCCAAAATCAGGAATAGGCGCAGCCGGCTTAGTCATACAAACCTGTATTTTTTCAACCTCAGCAAACTCCAAAATCGCCTCAGCAATCGCCTCAGCCAGCCTTTCAATTAAGGCAAATTTGGAATTTTTTACTATATTTTTCGTGGTTGAAATCACCTTACGATAATCCAAAGTATCCTCAATTGCATCACTTTTTCCAGCCGCCCTTAAATCTAACCATAAAGTCAAATCGACCTCAAACCATTGCCCTAAAACTTGTTCTTCTGGCAGATAGCCGGTGTAACCATAACAACGAATATCGGTAAGCTTTATACAATCCATAATTTTTCGCCAAACTAAACTTATGTAGGTTGGGTTGCTAAACCCAACCTACCAATTTTAAGGCAACAAAGTCAAAATTTCCACACCATCTTCCGTCACCGCCACCGTATGCTCAAATTGAGCAGAAAGCTTGCGATCTTTTGTTAAAGCCGTCCAACCATCCGCCTGAACTTCTGCCTCCCAAGTACCCTCATTAATCATCGGTTCAATCGTAAAAACCATCCCCGCACGAAAACGTTTTCCAGTACCGCGTTTTCCAAAGTGTAAAATCTCCGGCGCGGTGTGAAAAACGCGGTGGACACCATGACCCGAAAAATCCCGCACCACAGAAAAACCCATTGCCTCAGCATACTCTTGAATTGCCGCCCCAATATCGCCGGTGCGAGCACCCGGTTTAACTTCTGCTATTCCCAACATCAAACATTTTTCCGTCACCTCTACCAATTTTTTCGCCAAAGGTGAAGGCGTACCGACAAAAAAAGTTTTTGATGTATCGCCATGATAACCATCAACTAAAGGCGTAACATCAATATTAATAATATCCCCATCTTTAAGAACTTCTTTAGCGTTTGGGATACCGTGACAAATCACTTCATTAACACTCGTACAAATCGACTTGGGATAACCTTTATAACCCAAGGGTGCGCTCGTTGCACCATGAGCTTTTGTCCAACGTTCTGCCTCGTCATTAAGTTCGAGGGTGCTAACTCCTGGTTTAACCATTGGTTCAAGATGCGCCAACAATTCCGCCGCCAATCTTCCCGCCGTCCGCATTTTGTCTAATTCGCGGCTGGATAGTATTTCTATTGTTTCGGTTCTTGCCATTTTGTTGTTTCCTCAAGCGGGCCGGTGTTTTTTTATAGCCTTGATTATTATATTACAAAAAAACCCGGTTTTTTAAAAGTAACCGGGTTAAAAAAATCGATTTTTACAAATCCTTATGAGTAAAAGGTTTAGCATCCTTACCGGCATAGGTAGCGACAATATGACCGGCACCTACCACCTGATATTTATAAGTTACCAAACCTTCCAAACCCACCGGCCCCCTGGGAGGCATTTGTTGTGTACTAATTCCCACTTCGGCACCAAAACCATAACGGAAGCCATCAGCAAAGCGCGTCGAACAATTATGATAAACCCCCGCCGCATCAACTTCGGCTAAAAACTTCTTAGCAATTTCGGCATTTTCGGTAACAATTGCCTCTGTATGTTTTGAGCCATAAGTATTAATATGCTTAATTGCCTCCTCAACAGAATCCACCACTTTAATAGCCAAAATTAAATCGCTATATTCTGTCATCCAATCTTCCTGAGAAGCCGGCACAGCATCGATAAATTCACAAGTAGCCTCATCCCCCCGCAATTCTACCTTTTGCTCTCGCAAAGCCTCAGCAACCAAAGGCAAAAACTTCGCTGCAATTTCCCGGTTAACTAACAGCGTTTCAATAGCATTACAAGCCGCTGGATACTGCGTTTTAGAATCCACCGTCACCGGCACAGCTTTCTCTATATCCGCCAATTTATCAACATAAAGATGACAAATTCCTTCCGCATGACCCAAAACAGGAATCCGAGTATTATCTTGAACAAACCGCACAAAAGAATTAGAACCTCTAGGAATAATCAAATCCACATACTGATCCAACTGCAACAACCCCAAAGTTTCCTCCCTTGTCGTCAACAATTGCACAGCATTTGCCGGTACATCCGTATTTTTTAACCCATCGTGAATTGCCTTCACAATTGCTTGACAAGAACGCAAAGCCTCTTTTCCGCCCTTCAAAATAACACCATTACCAGACTTAATTGCCAAACTCGTAATTTGAATCACGGCATCAGGACGCGCCTCAAAAATCACCCCCAAAACACCCAAAGGACAAGTTACCCGTTTAAGAATTAAACCCTCATCTAACTCGCGCTTAATTTGAATTTCTCCGATAGGCTCACTTAAACGCCCTACATCGCGCACACCGGCTATCGCAGCCTTTAATTTTGTCTCATCTAATTTCAAACGATTATAAAGCGGCTTAGCAATACCTTCGGCAACAGCCGCCTCACAATCTGCCGCATTTGCTGCTAAAATCGCCTCCGCCTCAGCCTCCAAACTAGCAGCAATTGCCTCAAGCGCGGCATTTTTTGCCTCAGAAGAAAGCACCCCAAGCAGACGTGCGCTGTCACGAGTAACTCGCCCAATTTCCACAAGAGAAGGAATAGCCAATTCAATCGCCGTCATAATTCAAAAACATCAGCAAAAATTAACTTATTTCCTAATTTTAAACCTTTCTGACACCAAAAAAAACCCGTTAAGCAAAGCCTTAAACATCAATCTAAAAAACTCAAACAAGCCTCTGTGGGCCTAATAGCCAACATCTGCGTCCTTGCCTTGAAAAAAAAACCCCACACTAAAGTAGTCTAAAATATCAGCCTCAAAACAACCTTCAAAAAAAAATCCATGTCCTACCAAAAAGAAAAACAAATCGCCATTGATGCCGCCATCAGCGCCGCCAAACTCTGCGAACAAGTCCGCGCCGCCATACCCCCCGCGATTGAAAAAAGCGACAAAAGCCCCGTCACAGTGGCAGACTATGGCTCACAAGCCATCATTTGCAAAGCCGTCAGCGAAGCCTTCCCAGAAGATCCCATCGTCGGAGAAGAAGACGCCGCTCAACTCCGTGAGCCGGCAATGGCAGAAAACTTGACAAAAGTAACAAACTATGTTAAAGAAATCCTACCTGATGCCACCTCGGAACAAGTGCTCGACTGGATCGACCGAGGCAATGGCAAAGTAGCGCCGCGTTTTTGGACACTTGACCCGATTGATGGCACCAAAGGCTTTTTGCGGCAAGACCAGTATGCCGTCGCCTTGGCGCTGGTAGAGGCCGGTGATGTCAAGGTTGGAGTTTTGGCCTGTCCCGCCTTCAAGCTTGATTCCGGCGAAGTTGGGGCGTTATTTGTGGCGGTGCGTGGCGAAGGTGCAGAAATGATGCCTTTGGCCGGTGGCGAGTTGCGTCCCATCAAAGTTGTGAGTGTGGATGATGTTACAAATATGCGATTTGTTGAGAGTGTAGAAGCAGCACATGGCGATCAAGACCGGCAAAATGCAGTAGCACAAGCAGTAGGATTTACATCAGCTTCCGTGCGGATGGATTCGCAGGCAAAATATGGCGCAGTTGCCTGTGGAATGGCAGCACTTTATATGCGTTTACCTTCTCCAAAAACACCGAACTATCGAGAGAATATTTGGGATCATGCAGCGGGGGCTATTGTAGTAGAAGAAGCTGGGGGTCGCGTCACCGATATGTACGGAATTGCCCTGAATTTTTCCGAGGCTGTAAAAATGATGAATAATCAGGGAGTTATCGTCAGTAATGGCGCGATTCACGATGCAGTTTTAGAGATTTTCCGCGAGAAAATGCCTTAACTTTTTTCTAGCAAAAGTTTATCCCCCTCACTCCCCCTATTCTCCCTTAAAATTAGGTAATTTGGGGGGATTGAGTTCAGAGCCGACAAAGGATTATTTTTTGGAGAGAGAATATTAAGAATTTTAAATTTTTGGAATCGCTGTGATATTTAAATTCTCAAATAGGGAACTTTTATTATCGTAATCAGGAATTTTCACCTCGAAGATTCTATAAAGTTGTAAACTGAGGCAATGCTTATGTCTCCCAATTCGGTCACATTGACAGCAGGAATAGAAGCTGCAAGTCAAAAACGCTATTTTGAGGCTATTGAACATCTGGAAATGTTTTGTCAGAGTTGCGCGGATACCCGTTCAAAAGATTACATTCAAGCGCAGATGTGGTTGGTGAAGGCGTATCAGGGCTACAAACAGCCAGAAAAGGCATTAGAAATTTGTCAGCAAATGGCAACTTATGAAAACCCACAGGTAAAAAGTTGGGTAGAAAAAATAGCAGCGGTGTTGTCAACCACAGTAAAATCGGCAACTCCAGCAAAAAAACAAGCCGGCGAACTTTTTCAGGCTGGAAATATAGCAATCAAACAGCGGCGTTATGTGGAAGCGATTCCGCTGTTGGAAGAATATTTACAGCTTTGTGAAGATAGCAACTCTCAAGATTATTCCCAGGCCCAAATGTGGCTAGTAAAAGCTTATCAGCGCACCGGCCATTTAGAAAAAGCGCTTGCTTTGTGTGAGCAACTCCAACAAAATCAAAATCCTTTAGTTCAAAGTTGGGTACAACAAACACTTCCCTCTTTAAAGAAACCAAAAACCGGCCTGCCGGCAGAAAATTCGCAAATATCTCAACCAGAAAACACAAATCGCTTTGCCAAGGCGGGACGGGCCGCAAAAATAAGTGTCAAACTGGCAATGGTGGGGTTTGCCGGCAGTTTAGGACTAGCGAGTGGTGTTACCCTGTCGTTGCTTTTTGGCATGGTTTTGGTGCTGTTTTTGAATTTGGGTCTTATTTGGCAAAGTAATAATCCTTCAATGGGTTTAGGACTAGCAATTATAGTTACAATTGTTTTCAATGCAGTGATGTTTTTCTTATCGCCGATTTTGATGGATTTAGCGCAAAATTGGCTTTATGGAACGCGCTGGGTAAATTTATCAGAAATTGAGCGAAAAAGCCCTGAGACGGCTAAAGTAATTCGCCAAGTTTGTCAAAACAAAAAACTCCAGCAACCGCGATTAGGAATTATTGATGACGAAAATCCAACAGCTTTTACTTATGGGTCTTTGCCAAATACGGCTCGTCTGGTGGTTAGTAAGGGATTATTTACTTACTTAGATGATGACGAAATAGCGACGGTTTACGCACACGAATTAGGTCATATTGTGCATTGGGATTTTGCCGTGATGACCTTGGCTGCAACGCTGGTACAGATTACTTATTTGGTGTACAGTTATGGGCGCCGGTTGAAGAATTATATCGACAACAAAAAAATCCGAGATAGTATTGAGACGGCTGCAACAATGGCCTACTTTTTTTATTTGATAGGAACGTATTTAACGCTGTACTTATCGCGGACACGGGAATATTTTGCAGATCGTTTTGCAGCAGAAGTCACCGGCAATCCTAATGGGTTATCGCGGGCTTTGATTAAAATTGCTTATGGCATTGTAGAAGAAGGGCAAAAAGCAAAAGAACCGAGTCAATTAATTGAAGGAACTCGTGCTTTAGGAATTTATGATCCCAAGGCAGCAGCTACTTCGGGAACAGCTTATCGTATTGCAGCACAACCGGCCCAAATTGGTAAAGTTTTCTTGTGGGATATGTTTAATCCTTGGGGTTGGTGGGTGGAGTTAAATTCAACGCATCCCTTGACAGGAAAAAGAATTCGTGCCTTAACAACTTATGCGGAACAGTTAGGTTTAGAAACAGAATTTGACATGGCTCGCGTGGTGCGAGAAGGCAAAAAGTTGAGCAAGAAACGACTTTACGGAGATTTTGCTTTAGATTTGTTGCTGTTTAAATCGGATTTTTTGGTGGCGGTTATTGGGTTTGCACTAGGGTTGATAATGTTGTTTGTGGCTGGCAATTTTAAGGTGTTTTTCTGGTTGTGGTTTACCGGTATTGGCTTGGGAATGATTATTAAGGCGGCGTTCATGTTTCCGCAACCGCCGCTTGCACCAAAGTCTGATGTTTTAACTTTGATGTCTGACCCCTATGCTAGTTTATTGCGGGGCAAATTTGTACAGCTTGATGGGGAGTTAATTGGACGCGGAGATGCGGGATATATTGCCGGTTCGGATCTGAAGATTAAAGATAAAACAGGCTTGATGTATTTGCGGTATGCTTCTTGGTTAGGGCCGGTTGGTAATTTCTTTTTTGGTACTGGTCTTGCGAGTAGTTTGATTGGGGAAGAAGTGAGTGCAATTGGTTGGTTTCGGCGGGGGGTTGGCCCTTGGGTTGATTTGCTGAAAATTAAAACAGATACGGGGAAAACGTATAACAGTTATCCGCGTTTTTGGAAGTTGGTTATGGGGGTTGGGTTTATTTTTTTAGGTTTTGTAGCCCCGGCTCTTTTTTAAGAAAAAAAATGAGTTTTTCTGAGGTATCGTAACTGTTTGGCCGGCAAGTTATGTAAAATTTACAGGTTGGGAAATGCTCTTAATAGTTAAGCTACTCCCAACCTAAACAAGCTAAGATTGAGATTGTTCAGCGATTTTTCTTACTTCTTCAATTGGCAAATCTAATCCTAGAGCAATTTGGTCTAAACTCAGGCCAATCTGAAGCAAACGCTGCACATTTTCTACCTGGACTTCGGCCCGGACTTCCTGGTAAACCCTGGTCTTTTTTAAGTCTTCTAAAGTGAACATTTGCTCAAGCTCCTGTGTGCTTAACTGTGGCAATTTATAGACAAGAACCCTTTCTAACAATTCTAAGACATCCCGCTGGATATCTTCACCGGCTAACTGTTGTCTTGTCTGGTCAATTAATTGTCGTGCTTGTTCTGTTGTGTTTTCTGCCGGTGTCATCACTAATTTTACAATTCCCAAACCTATCGAATTTTCTGGCAATTCTTCTAACTCATCCAAATACACCCGCCTTACACGCTGACTTTCTAAAAGAATGCCATATTGTAAGGTTTCTTCTGCTTCCATATCCCTTGTGGGATAAATGACAACAGCGTACCAAGGATTTCTTTTTGGTTTGTATTGCGCCAGATAGAGAAAAATTTCTCCAAAAAAGCGAAAGTAGAAGTCATTTTCTTTGTAAAATTGCACTTCTACAAAATAGATGGGAAATTCTGGGCTTTCTGTGGCCGGCAAAAATAATCCATCCAAACGAAAGGCAAGCTGTTTGACTTCTACAGAGGTAAATTCATAAACGTTTGCTTCTGCCGGATCTCGCCCTATCAATTCTAATAAGGCGCTGGGGAAAAGTTGAAATAGCCGGTAGAAGATTGGATCGGTTTTCACAAATTGAAAATTGTATTTAGCAATGTTTATATCGATTTTATCATATTTGCTTTTCTTTCATTTGTTTTTGTTGAGCGATTAACTTTTTGGCTTTCCTCCACAATTCCTCTAATTCTTCGATGCTGTACTCTGTGAGGGGCCGGTCTGCAAAAGTTTCAACTTGGGAAAAGCGAGCAATAAATTTTTGATTGGTGTCTTGTAAGGCAGCACTTGGGTCTAAATTATGCCACCGGCCTAAGTTGATCAAAGAAAACAAAATATCGCCTAATTCCGATTGTTGTTGTTCTTTTGTTTCATGTTCAACCGCATATTTAAACTCTTCTAGTTCTTCATGCAGTTTTGCCCAAACTCCCTCGACATTATCCCATTCAAACCCAACAGCGGCGGCTTTTTCAGAAATTTTCATGCCGGCCATTAACGGGGGGAATGTGCGAGCATACTTGCTAAATTTAGCACTCAAAGGAGGTAAAGCAGGCTCGCTTTTTTCTGAGGCTTTAATTTCTTCCCAATTTTGCCGCACTTCTTCCACAGAGTTGACAGTTACATCGCCAAAAACATGAGGGTGCCGGCGGATAAGTTTTTCGGAGATCCCATTGGCGATTTCTGCTAACGTAAAATCGCCATATTCGCTGAAAATTTGGGCTTGTAATACCACTTGTAAGAGTAAATCTCCTAATTCTTCGGTAATGGCTTTTTTATCTTTGCTGCGGATAGCTTCGACGGTTTCGTAGGCTTCTTCGATAATATAAGGAATGAGGGTTTCTGGGGTTTGTTCTAAATCCCAGGGACAACCGCCTTCGGGAGAACGCAATTGTGCTACAACTTCAATTAATTTTTGCAAAGCTTCGAGGGTGCCGGTGTGAGGATTAGACATTGTAATTACTGAATCACTATTTGATAATTGTTAACTTTATTGGCAATTTTTGCCACTTTATTTATTATGTTTTTGAGATTTCTTTTTGCGAACCGGCCGGCGTTTTTTGCGTTTGGGAGAAAGTAAGCCTTGGACGCCTTGGCGTTGGAAGCGTTTATAAGCTGAACCAGTTACATCACTTAAAGAATGACTCATTGCACCCAGTTCTAAGCCTATGAAAAGGGCGAGGCATTCCGGCCAGTATTGTTGCAACGTTTCGAGGAGAGTTTGGGAGGTTTCTCGCCAATTCCAGGGCGATCCTGCAAATTGACCGGCCACCCAAACAAATAAAGCAAAGACTGCCAGCCAGCCGGCCAGGTAGATGACGCGCAAAACAGTGCCGATAATGGGGCCGTGCGAGAAGACTGAGCGGTGACGCAGAGTTTGTTGATAGGGTATCCAGATCCAACGGAACAAGCCCCAGCGAGTGAAGGGGCGGGAGTGGAGATCCAAGTCGGGGCCAAACATCAGACCGCTGAACAGGAAGCCACCGGCCACGAGTAAGGTGTGGGTGGGGCTGCGAGTGACTGCGAAAGAGAGTGCGGTGATGGCCGGTAATGTCCAGAGGGTAATGCGGTCATGGGTGCGACCAGAGGGCATTTTCGGGTGGGGTGAAATTTCTTTTTAAAGTTAGCAAAATAGGGCTTGCTTTTTTTTGAGACTCTGCTACAATAAATTTCTGTGATAAAAAAACGGGCGATTAGCTCAGCGGTAGAGCTCCTGCCTTACAAGCAGGCTGTCGGGGGTTCAAATCCCTCATCTCCCATATTTTTAAGGCGATTAGCGGTCAATCAGGGCGGGCACATTCGTATATCCTAGGGAATGTGATCGGAAATGTGAGCGGATGCCAAAAAGACCAAAAGTAACAATTTTGTGTGACAGAGGATTGCTTAGGCTGGCTTGGACTGCCAACAAAAAAAGATACTTCTCTCTACTGGTCTAGCAGTTCCACCGGCACGAGCATCAAAAAAAAGCGGCTTAAGTCCCTTGGGGAAAGGGTGATGTCGGAAAAGGGAAACGGTAATTGGGGAACTGCTAAAAATGAGGAGCTAGATGGGATTTGTCTAAAGAATCAAAAAATTAGGCATTTTTACGGCTTTTGCTGAAGAGTTTAAGCGGTTTTCCAGTCATTTTGGCCGCTTTCCCCCTTAAGAGTCAAATTTCCCCATTTGTGATTTAATCACGGCTGAGGAGTTTACGATAAAAGCCAATGGGAAAATCTACTGTTCTCGAACGGCGGAAGTTGTCGAGCAGTTCAATTAAAAAGTCCACAAAAACATGGTTTTCCATGCGTACTTCATAACTTAGCTGTTCGCCGCTGTTGTCAAATTGCATTCGACAGAGGGTTTGGTCTGCCGGTAACACAGAGGTTGTCCAGGTGGCTACAAAAGGGATAGGATCGCCGCCTTGTATTTTGCGGGTGCCTTCTAAACTTTTGTGCTGGTAAAGGGTGAGGGCTTTCGGCAGCATCGTGCGCTTGTTATCGCGGTAGTAGGGGTTATAGATATTGACGAGTTTGGGATCTGCCGGTGCGAGTTGGTCGAGTTGGGCTGTCATAAATTTTTGCGGGTTCGGACTTTGTATCACTCAATTATCTAGTTTAACCATAAGAATTTTTAGGGGGTTGGGGGAGAGATTTTTTGTTGTGGGAGTGGCCTAACTTTACGTCTATCTTAGTTTTTCAAGGTTTTGATCTCGTGTGGTGTTTTTGTTGATGGGGTGAGGAGTGAGGGTGGTTTGGGGGGAGATGGCGTTTGGCAGAGGCAATTAAATTGTTGACTGTTTGGCATCACCGGCTCAATATGGATCAATAACTTGATCTGTACAGCACAACTCTATAGAAACCTATGGCTCCTCTGGTTGCAAATTATTACTTGACTTACCGCTGTAATGCCCGCTGTCACTTCTGTAACATTTGGGCTTTGGAACCGAATAATGAGGCTGATTTTGCTACTATCCAGCAAAATCTTACAGATTTACGTCGGTTGGGTGTTAAATATATCGATTTTACTGGTGGTGAACCGCTGCTGCGTCAGGATGTAGGCCAAATTTACACCGAGGCTAAACGTCAGGGCTTTGTTACTAGCATGACGACAAACACGATTTTATATCCGAAAAAAGCGAAAGAAATTCAAGGGTTGGTAGATTTTTTGAATTTCTCTTTGGATGGCCCGGATGCAGATACCCATGACCAATCGAGAGGGGTGAAGATTTTTGATACTTTGGTAGAGTCTGTGAAACTTGCTCAGTCTTTGGGTGAGTATCCGGTACTCAATCATACGGTAACGGCCCAAAACTATAACCGTATTGATGAAGTTGGCGAACTGGGCAAGCAGTTGGGTGTTCGGGTTTGGCTGAATCCGGCTTTTACGGCCCACGAAAATTACAATTCTAAGAAAAATCCTACCCCGGATATGGTGGCTGCGATTGAGGCGGGGGCGCGTAAATACTCTGGTTTGGGTTATAACAAGGCAGCGCTGGCGTTTATTGAGGCGGGGGGAAATGATACGAAAAATCCTCGCTGTAAGGCTGTGGATGCGGTGATTGCCATTTCACCGGATAATAAGTTGCTGTTGCCTTGCTATCATTTTGCCCAACAAGGTGTGCCTATTGATGGCAAGTTATATGAACTTTACCGGGAGTCGGAAGAAGTGGAAAAATTCCGCCAATCTCAAGGGAAGTTATCCGTTTGTGAGGGTTGTACGGTATGGTGTTACTTGATCCCTAGTTTCTTCAAGGGTGTTGATAAGTATTGGTTTTTAAATCAAGTAACCTATGCCGGCGAATTCCTGGCCCGAAAACGATTCCTACAAGGAAGTTTGGTCTGATCTGGCGTCTGAGGATGAGGGGGAAAACTTGGTACCTAACCCTGGTAATGCCCCTCAGTCTTTTTATCAAGGGCGCAGACGCAAGGCTGCTATAGTTTTGACGGTGGTTTGGAGTGGGACTATTGCACTCCATTTGTTATCTTGGGGTACCTGGTTGGTACTCGGTTTCACCGGCATTATGGTGATTCATGCGGTGCGCGTTTTGCGTGCTTTACCTGCTTCGGTTCCGGTGCCTTTGTCGGATGATACCCGCGATTTTTGGCCTTCTGTTTCGCTCTTGGTATCTGCCAAAAATGAAGAGGCGGTAATTGGTAAACTTGTTGAGGGTTTATGCAATTTAGATTACCCGCCTGATCTCTATGAGTTATGGGTAATCGATGATGCTAGTACCGATTCAACCCCTGAATTGCTAGATAAACTGCAAAAAGATTATCCTCAGCTTAAGGTGTTACACCGCAATGCGGGTTCTAGTGGTGGGAAGTCTGGGGCTTTAAACCAGGTGATTCCACTTACTAAGGGTGAGTTTTTGGCGATTTTTGATGCGGATGCTTCGGTGAATCCTGATCTTTTACGTCTGGTTATTCCTTTGTTTGAACGTCCCCAGGTGGGGGCTGTGCAGGTACGAAAGGCGGTTTCTAATCCGGGTGTGAATTTCTGGACGCGGGGACAGGTGGCGGAAATGGCGCTTGATTCGTTTTTCCAGCAACAACGCACGGCTTTAGGTGGGATTGGTGAGTTGCGTGGAAATGGTGAATTTATCCGCCGGTCGGCTTTGTTGCGCTGTGGTGGGTTTAATGAGGAGACGATTACGGATGATTTAGATTTGACGGTGCGTTTGCATCTCGATGGTTGGGATATTGATTTTACGCTTGTGCCGGTTTATGAGGAGGGCGTTACGAATGTCCGGGCTTTATGGCATCAGCGTAATCGTTGGGCTGAGGGAGGTCATCAGCGTTATTTGGATTATTGGCCTTTGCTTTTTCGGAATCGTTTAGGGTTTCGCAAGAGTTGGGATATGTTGATGTTTTGGATTATCCAATATTTTTTGCCGATGGCTGCTGTTCCTGATTCTTTGATGGCTGTTATTAATTCAAGGTTGCCGGTTTATAGCCCTATTAGTACGCTGATGTTGGGGATGTCTTTGTTTGCGATGTTCTCTGGTCTTCGTCGTATTGCTAAGAGTGAAAGGGCAATAGGTGATGAGGATTTGCGTTTTAATGTGCTTTCTGGTGTGATGCAAACTGTGCGGGGTATGATTTATATGCTGCATTGGATTGTGGTGATGGCGAGTGTGACGGCTCGGATGTCGGTTCGTCAAAAGCGTTTGAAGTGGGTTAAGACGGTTCACCAAGGAAAGGTTTAATTGGTAGATATAGTTAAATCTAAAACTTAGAGATAAGAAACCCGGTTGGTATTAGGAACCGGGTTTTTTAATTAAAAATCTAATTCAAAGTTATTGTCTGTTTCGTCGTTGTCTTCTCCATCATCAAGAAAGTTATTTTCTAGGTCGGTGGGCTTATAGTCGGTTGTGGTTGTGTATTGGATGGGTGTAGTTACGGCTGCTACTTTGGGGAGGGGGTTGCTAATTTCTCTGCCGTTGAAGGTTTGGATTAGGGTTTGTATGGCGGTTTCTAGGGTTGGTTTTTCGCTGGGGATGTTGTTGGCAACTGCGGAGTTACTGGTTGTTTGGTTTTGAGGGGGGGCTGTGTTTACGGGGTTTGGTTGGGGTGTGGGTGGGCTTTGCGGGGGCGGTTGGTTGTTTTCGGGTGGGGGGGTTGGTTCCTTTGTGGTGGTGGTGGAGGCGCGGGCGACGCTGAGGCGGATGGTGATTTTTTGTTGGAAGATTTGCGAGAAGGCTTGTTCGAGGTTGGGGATTCCTGGCTGAACCATACTGAGTAATGTTTGGTTTTTGATGGTGATACAAGCAATATTTTGATCAAGGCTGATTAGGCATCCGTGATCTTTAAGGAGGGATCTTTTTGGTATGTCTAGTTGAGCGAGTACACGATGCCATACTTCATCGAGGTTGCTGTTTGTTGGTATGGGTTGGGGTGTGGGTGTGGGTTGGGGTTGGGGTGTGGGTGTGGGTTGGGGTGTAGGTGGTTGAGAGGTTGCGTCGGAACGTTTGTACTCTGTGGGTTGGGGTTGGGGTGTGTAGGTAGGTTGGGGTTGGGGTGTGTAGGTAGGTTGGGGTTGGGGTTGGGGTTGGGGTGTGTAGGTGGGTGGGGGTGTGGGGGTTTGGAGGAGTCCCAGGAGGGTGAGTTCTAACCAGAGACGGGGTTGGGTGGTGTTTTTGATTTGGGTTTCGCTTTGGCGGAGGTGTTGTTGGCCGGCGATGATTTTGTCAAGTGTCCAGTTTTGGACAAGTTGACAGATTTCTTGCCAGGTGGGTGGTGTGACGGCTACGAGGTCGTTGCGGTTGGGGGCGGTTTTGGCGATGAGGAGGTCGCGGTAAAAGCCGGCTAGGTTTTGTAAGAGGATGAGGGGTTCTCTTCCTCGGTTCATTATGTTTCTGGCTTGGGTGAGAATGTCTTCGGGTTTTTGGCTGTTGATGGCTTGTAGGAGGGTGATGAGGTCTCTTTCGGGGACGGCGCCGACGAGATCCCAGACTTTTTCTGGGGTGATGGGGGGGATGAGGAGGCTGAGTTGATCGAGGAGGCTTTCGGCGTCTCGGAGTCCACCTTGGGCTATTTGGGCGATGAGGGTGAGGGCTTCGTTTTGAATTTCTATGTTTTCTTTTTGGGCGATGTCTTTGAGATGGTTTGTCATGGCGTCTAGGGGGATGCGCCGAAAGTCAAATCTTTGACAGCGGGAGATGATGGTGGGAAGGACTCTTTGGGGGTCGGTGGTGGCTAGTATAAATACGACGTGAGATGGTGGTTCTTCTAAGGTTTTTAGTAGTGAGTTGAAGGCTGCCGTACTCAACATATGGCATTCGTCCACTATATATACTTTTGTTCTACATTGTACGGGTGCGAATTGGGCTTTTTCGATGAGTTCTCTGATGTTGTCTACGCCGGTGTTGCTGGCGGCGTCGATTTCGATTATGTCTAGGGAGTTGCCGAGGGTGACGGTTCGGCAAACTTCGCAGGTTCCGCAGGGGGTGTCTGTTGGGTTGGGGCTGTTTTGGCAGTTTAGGGATTTGGCGAGGATTCGGGCGCTGGAGGTTTTGCCGGTTCCTCTTGGGCCGGTGAATAGGTAGGCTGGGGCGATTCTGCCGGTGTGGATGGCGTTGATTAGGGTTGTGGATATGGCGTCTTGTCCGATTAGGTCGGCGAAGGTTTGGGGCCGGTATTTGTGGTGTAGGGGTTCGTAGGTCATGGGGATGTTGGCTGTTTTTGGGTTGGGTTTTTGATTGTAGGTTATTGACCGGCCTTATTTTATTTTAGTTTTTGGATGGGTGGATAAAGTATGTTTTATTTTTGTTTTGCTGTTGGTTGGTTTCTTTGGGGGTAAGGTTTTGAAGGTTTTATAAGCTGCTTTTTTAAGGTGAATATTTTTTTTGCTGGTTGGGGGTTTTTTGTGGTAATGCTTTTCTCGAAGGTGTGGGGTGGGAAAGGAGGGGTGGAGGGGAAGATGTTGGGTTTGGCTTTGTTTAAGTGATCCTGTGGGTGTCTAAAATTTAGATGTTGTGTTCGCGGGTGCGAAAAATGATTAAAGATTTGTTTCGGCGGTTGTTTGGTGGGGATGAGAAGGTGGTGGTGAGGCCGGTGGCTTCGGCTGGCCCTGTTCCGCCTTTGGAGGATGCTGATTATCAGTTGTTGTTTAAGCAGTTGTTGGAGGGGGTTCAACGGGGTTGGGATGCGGTGCGGGTTCAGCGTTTTTTTGAGGATTTGGGGGAGAGGGGAAGTTATGATCTTTGGGCTGGGTGGTTGCGCCGGTATGGGGATCGGTTTTTGGTTTCACCGGCCCCTAATCCTGAGTTGGCTCGGCAGTTGTTAGGTTTGGGTCAGATGGGTTGTGGTGTTTTGTCGGATGTGGCTTATGAGATTGGTTCTCAGCTTTATGCGCGGGAGTTACCGCCGCCGCCTCCACAACCGCAGGATGCTCAGGGTTGGTGGGAGCAGGGTAATCAGCAGTTGGGTTCTGGGGATGTGGGGGGGGCGATTGCTTCTTATGATCGGGCTCTGGAGTTAGATCCTCAGTTTGCTGGGGCTTGGTTGAATCGGGGGGCTGGGTTGTTTTATTTGAGCCGGTTTGAGGAGGCGATTAGTTGTTTTGATGTGGCTCTTGGGCTTGAGTCTCATAATGCTAATGCTTGGTATATTCGGGGTTTGTGTTTGTCTGCTTTGGAGCGGCGGGATGAGGAGTTGGATTCTTATGAGAAGGCTATTGAGTTGCAGCCTGATTTTTCTGCGGCTTGGCATAATCGGGGGGTTGCTTTGATGAAGGTGGGCCGGTTGAATGAGGCTTTGAGTTGTTATGATCGGGCGCTGCTTATTGAGCCTGGTTTTGTTTTGAGTTGGATGAATAAGGGGGATGTTTTTGTTGGTTTGGGCCGGTATGATGAGGCTTTGGATTGTTATGATAAGGCTCTTGAGTTTGAGAAGGGGGATGCGGATATTTGGTTTAATAAGGGTCAGGTTTTGGGGCTTTTGGGGAGATATGAGGAGGCTTTGGGTTGTTATGATCAGGCTTTGTCTTTGAGTGCTGCTCATTTTCCTTCTTGGTTGGGTAGGGGTGCTATTTTGAATAATTTGGGTCGTTATGAGGAGGCGATTACGGCTTTTGAGGTGGCTTTGACTTTGGATTCTGAGAATGAGATGGCTTTGGCTGGGTTGGCTGAGGCTCGTTCTAGTTTGGGTTGATTTTTTGCCTGGTTTCTGATGGGAATTGGGCTTTTTTTGGGGGGGTTTCTAGGGGGTGATGATGTATGGCAGGCAAGATGCCTGCCCCACAGATAGGTTATTTTTTAAATGGAGTTTGGTATTAGGATGTTATTGTGGCAAGATGTGGGTGCAAAGATGTTGTGGTTAGCCGGTGGGGTTTTTGGGGATGAGTAATAATGAGGAAATTGGGAGGAAGAAGGTAGACCGGCAGCAGCAACATCAGGCGAATGAAAGGACGTTTTTGGCTTGGTTGAGGACTTCTATTGCTTTGATTGGTTTTGGGTTTGCTACTGCTCGTTTTGGGTTGTTTTTGCGTCAGTTACAGGCGAGTGTGACGGGGGAAAGTTTGCCGGATCGTTCGTTTTTGAGTTCGCAGACTTTGGGGGTGGGTTTGGTTGTGGTTGGGGTGAGTTTAATTGCTTTGGGGGCGTTGCGATATAATCAGGTTTTTTGGCAGATTGAAAGGGACGATTACCGGCCTAATCGTTTGTTTGTTTGGGTGACTGCTTGTTTTGTTATGGTTTTGGGTTTGTTGAGTGTTCCTTTGCTTTTGTTGCGTGAGTCTGGGAGGCCGGTTAGAAAGGGGGGTGATGTGGGTTCTAAGGTGTTTCGAGGGGCCGGTTTTGATGGGGTGAATAAGGCTAGAAAATAAGTTAATGTTAAGGTAATTTTTGAAGTGTTTTTTGGGATGTAGGAAGATGCGGCAACAGTTCACTGGCATTATTGAAAAGGAAGGGGATGGTTATGTGGCGCTTTGTCCTGAACTTGATATCGCAAGTCAGGGTGAGACTGTGGAGGAGGCGCGGCGGAATCTTATTGAGGCTTTGGAGTTGTTTTTTGAATGTGCGGATGCTTCGGAAATTGAACGCCGGTTAGTTGCCGATTTTTTGGGGTGAGCCGGTGTCTAAAACCCCCCCAACCGTCTAAAAATGAGCGAGGAGAGGGCTTTAGATTTAGGAGCGGTTTTTTGGTTTTTTTGGAGTTGATGGACGCCTCCAAGCTAAAATTCCTCCTATTACAAAGGCGAACAATATTACCAAGCTAAAGCTTCCGAAGAAGGCAGAGGTTAAGGAAATGCCTTCTTTTGTGTGTGGTTGAGGGTTAGGGATTTGCGTTGAAATTAGGGTGGCGGTGACTCCGCTGGCGGCTAATGCGGCGCCGGTGATTCCGATGGTTAGGGTGAGGTTTTGTTCGGTTCGCGTTTGCTCTATTTGGTTGAATCCTTCGATGGTTTTAATCAGGTTTTCTAAAAGGGTCATTCCTGGGCTTAAACTGGTGTAGTCTGATTCGATTTGTCGGAGATATTTTTCCTTGGCTAATTTGCTGAATTGTTGGAAGTTTTCGAGGTGAGGCTGCGGCGATCCTTCGGGCAGTTCTTTGATCAGTTTTTGTAGTTGTTCTTTGTAGCTTTCTAGGTTAATTTCTACGGTTCTTTTTTGCAGGAATAATTGATTTAGTCTTACCGCAAAAGTGGCTAAAATGTCAAGGGTTGTGGTGAGGTTTTGTTGCATTTTTTGCGGCTTGTTTTTGTCAGCGATGAAGGTGGCGATGATTTTTTCTATTTGGGTGTAGCTTTGTTTGAGGTTGTCTTTAAGTTGCCGGCTTTGATAATATGCCCAGATGATTTTGTGCCGGTGACACAACAGGCGGATGAGATATTGATTAATGTCGGTAATGTCCTTTGTGGGGATGTCGTTGGGAAATAGCCAGATCAGATAATGGTGGTTTTCTAAAGTGTGGAGTTGTGCTTTTTCTTTAAGGATTTCTGTTTGTTTTCGGGCGGTTTCTTTATCAAGGGATAGCCAGTTTTGGGGCGGACGCCAATATTCAACAAGATAGCCGCCTAAAAGTTGATTGGGTTTTGCGGTTTTTACTTTGTCGTTTTCTGAGTAGTTTGGCTGAATTTTTGTGTAACAATCTTTAGCAATTTCTTCGATTGAGAAATTCGCTGGCAATTGCCGTAAAATTAACCAGGTTTTTCCAAGGGTGGGTTTTTCTATGTCAAATTTGTTGGTGATTTGTTGTTTAATTTTTTCCAGGGAGTTTTCTTTTTTTTCATCTCCACAATTAGAGATAACTAAAATGTAATTATCGCCAAATTGAAAGGGGGCATACCAACCATCAAGGAGGTTATTTTCAAAAGATTTCCGTGTTTCGCCACCGAGGCTAACTAAGTTTGTTGATTCTGGTTTTTCGTAGGCTTGGTAGTTTTCAATGTCTTTGATGGTGATGTCTTTGTTGATTCTTTGCCAAAATTTGAGGCGGTTTTGATTAATAGCCTCGTTATCTTGCCCTAAGCCTTCTTGTAAGTCATAGAGAAATATTTGAATTGTGGGTTTGTTTATGGGTGGAGTCATGGAAAATTTTTAGGAATTATTGGCGGTTAAAAATACCGAGAAATTTTTGCAGGATGTTTTTTTGTTCGGGGGCTTTTGCAGCATTTACCGAGTCGGTGGCTTGACAAATGGAGGCTAGGTTTATGAGGGTTTTATCAAAATTATCCTCGGTAATCTTAATACCAATTTCTCGGTTTTTTTGGCGTTCGGCGGCGGCGTTTTGAAGGTTGGCGCATTCGTTTCTATAGATAACTTGCAGCACTGAAGATTTACGGGCAAATTTATCGAGTTCTTCTAAACCAAGATCGATGTTTTCCCGTAAAATGTTGCCGATTTGGTTGAGTTTGCTTTGCTCTTCCGGGGGGAGAGGGTTTTGCTGTTGTTTTATGGAGGTGAGGAAGGCTTGGATGATGTCTTTGTTATTCATCTTTTTGGAAAATTTCTAGGCGGTAGGATGACAACCGTTGATGATAAAAGCTGCCCAATAATAGGGGTTTGCGTAAGGTTGAATGTTTGCCGGTTGTTTGCTAGTTCTATTTATAGCATCTTCTACGGCTTTCTGAGTACGGTAGGGTTCGGTTTTTAATTCGGTTTCTAGGCTTTGATAAAATTGGTGGATGTCTTGCCAAGTTTGATTTTGCAGCCAGGTTTTTGCTTGGGCTAAGGCGATGGTTTCGGGTTGGGTTTCCCGCAGTTCATAAAATTTAACCATCATTAGCATTGAGGCTTCTTCGGGGACTCGCCAAAGGGTGGTGAGAATGTAGGGGATGCGGTGTTTTAAAAAGGCGCTGACTAAGCCTACATAGTCAATTTTAATTTCTTCTTTGGTGATGGCGGTTTCGCAGGCGGAAAGGGTAACAAGATGGGTGGTTTCTAGGGGAATTTTGCTGATTTGTTCCAGGGTGAGTTCGTCGTTTTCTGCGAGATATAAGCAGGATTTTTTGGGTTGATAAAAGTCGTGTCCTGCGTGGCAAGTGAAGTGTAAAATATCGTGGTTTTTTTGCAGTTCTGGGATGATGTTATTTGCGGTGGCATTGGCTTCGGAAATGCGTTTTGAGGTGGGAAATTTTCGGCAAATGCTTGCGGACTCAATGGGGGCAAAACGGAGGTCTTTTGTGGGGTTTTCTATACAGAGGATATGGTTGGGGTTTGGGTTGGGGGTGCGGAGGTTTTTGCCGGTTTGGAGGCTGGGAAGTCGGGTAAGGTGGTAGGGGGTGGGAAAGAGAGTTTCTAGGGGGAGGTTGTGTAAGTCTCGGTGGGGAATGAGGATGAGGTTGGAGATGTTTTGTAGGTGGTTGAGGAGGGTGGGGATGTTGAGGAGGTTGGCGAGTTGGCTGATTTTTTCTGGCATTTGTTGTCGCCAGGGATGGTTTTTGTTTTCTTCTTCGGTTGTGTCTTGTTGTTTAGTTTTGGGTAGGTTGCAATAGTTTTGATATTCGGTTTTCCAGTTTTTTATCCAGGTTTCGAGGGTGTCAATTTCTGGGGTTGTTTCTAATAGGATGGGTTCGGGTTGGTTGGCTTTGAGGATAAAGGTGGTGAGGCTGTATTGGCTTTGGTGCCAATAGATAATGGCGGTGGTTTCTGTCAGCATTTGCTGCATTTGTTGCCATGTGGGACTGAGGGTGGTTTCTTGGTAGGTGTCGAGTATCCAAGTCAGGTAAATATTTTTGTCGGTTTCGGCGGTTTGGATGGCTTCGATGGGGAGGTTTTTTTGGATGAGAATATCAACGCGGAGTTGACGTATTGACCAGAATTTTTCGTAGAGTTGTTGTTTTTTGTAGGAGGAAATTGGTTGATTGAGTAAGGTTTGCAAAACTTGTAGTCCTTGGAGTTGGTATTTTTCGGCTTGGGTGGTTTCTTGGAGTTGCAATAAGAGGGGAATTAATTCTTGGAGGACTTTTAAATGTTCTTCGGGATAGCCGGTTTCTGTAAGGGTTTGTAAGGCAGTTTCATAACTGTTTTTGGCTTGATGAATGTAGGTTTTTTGTTGCAGTTCGCGTCCCCGATTAAATTGAGCAATACCCATTGCGTAATGTAGCATTCCCCAGCCGAGGGGGTGGGTGTCTTGGGGACAGTTTTTTATGCCTTGTTGATAGTTGGCTATTTCTCCCTCATAGCCGGCTTTGTTGAGGTGGGAGTAATGGGTATAAAAGAGTGCGTTTGATCCAATATTTGTGGTGAAAGTTAATAGGGTTTCTCGGTTTATAAGGCCGACAACTTGACCTCGCATTAGCCAGGCTTCGTGAAAGTCAGGTTGAATAGCAATGGCTTGGTTAAAAGAGTCGATGGCTTCTTCATACCGGCCTAATTTTGCTTGCGAAACACCCCGGTTATTAAAGGGTTGGTGAAAGTCAGGTTGAATAGCAATGGCTTGGTTAAAAGAGTCGATGGCTTCTTCATACCGGCCTAAATTATTTTGCAAATTACCCCGGTTATTAAAGGCTTCGTGTTTGTCAGGTTGAATAGCAATGGCTTGGTTATAAGAGTCGATGGCTTCTTCATATCGGCCTAAATTATTTTGCGAAATACCCCGGTTATAAAAGGCTTCGTGTTTGTCAGGTTTAATAGTAATGGCTTGGTTAAAAGAGTCGATGGCTTCTTCATACCGGCCTAATTTTGCTTGCGAAACACCCCGGTTATAAAAGGCTTCGTGAAAGTCAGGTTGAATAGCAATGGCTTGGTTATAAGAGTCGATGGCTTCTTCATACCGGCCTAAATTAGCTTGCAAAATAGCCCGGTTATAAAAGGCTTCGTGATCGTCAGGTTGAATAGCAATGGCTTGGTTTAAAGACTCGATGGCTTCTTCATATCGGCCTAACTTATCTTGCGAAACAGCCCGCAAAGAAAAGGCTAAGTAATTGTCAGGTTGAATAGCAATGGCTTGGTTTAAAGACTCGATGGCTTCTTCATACTCTCCCCGCCTAAATTCATCATAACCTCGCACTAACCACGCTTTAACCTCAGCATTTTTTCCGCCAGTTTCTAACCCATTTCCTCTAAATTCTGCATCAATCACCGGCCACTCTTCCTCCGGCGGCGGGGGTAATTGTCCCGTAATTTTCTGGCCAATTTTTAGGGCAATTTGTCCAATTTCATCATCACAAAGATTGCCAAATTTTAGCAACCGGCCCGCAATTTCTGCATGATTTTCTGGGGTTTCTAATAATCTTTCGCCAAAGCGTTGTAACCAGGCGGTTAAATGTTGTTTGTTGACGGTTGTTAAATAGGCTTTAATATACCCGCGTCCCATTCCTCGGTTTACGCCGTCGAGTGTTTCTAAAAATTGGGTTTCGTATTCGATGTCGGTGAGGGGTGGTAGTTCGGTTTTGGGTTTGGCTGGGGGTGGCGGTGGGGTTTGGTTTTTGCCGAAAAGGTTGCGGATGAATGTGAGGATTTTTTGCCAAATTTTGCGAAACATTGCGGGGGTTTGGGGGGTGGTTTTTTGGATGATTATAGCACCGATTAAAATCGGTGATTACATGAAGAAAACCCCTCCGGGGTTAGGAGGGTTGCCGGTTTTGTGTGGGGTTGGGATGGTTGGGGTTTTTTGTTAAAGTTTCATAACCCCCGGAGTTTCGACAAGCTCAACTACCAAGGGGGTTTATTTCGTGTAGACGCCGGTTTTAACCGGTGACGGCGGGGGTTAAGAATGCCGGTGGTTGTGGGTGCCGGTGGTTGTGGATGCCGGTGGTTGTGGGTGCCGGTGGTTGTCGGTGCCGGTGGTTGTGGGTGCCGGTGGTTGTGGGTGCCGGTGGTTGTCGGTGCCGGCATTGGCAGAAAATCCTGCTGATGTCAAAAGGTTGCTAGAAACGAATCTTTGCGCTGGGTGTAATTTGGCCGGTGCTAATTTGAAAGGCACTCATATTATTGGGGCTGATCTGCGGGGTGCAAATTTGGCAGGGGCTAATCTGGAATCTGCAAATTTAGAAGGTGCGGATCTGCGCGGGGCTAATTTAGAGAGCGCAAATTTACGCAATAGTTATTTAAATAGTGCAGAATTGACGAATGCAAATTTAGCATTTAGTTTGTTAAGTGGCGCAGATTTACGCGGAGCAAGTTTGGTAAATGCTAATTTGTTGCGAGCAGATTTACGGGGGGCGGATGTGGTGCGAGAAACGTTGGCTGGGGCAAATTTGGAGCGGACTATGTTGCCGACGTCTGTGCGTTTGCAATAGGGCTTTAGGGTTTGGGTTTTTTCTGCTTTTTCTAATTTTTGCCTGAAGCTTAGATATTTTTTAATGGGAGTTTTTTAGCAATTTTAATATTAAAAAATAGGTTGGGTATTTCAGGACAAAAGGAGAGGTTAGAAACGGGGTTTTTCATGGCTAAATCCTATTGGGCGGTAATAGGGAAAAACCCGGTTTCTGGTCTCATAATCTTTCTTGTTAGATTACATGAGCATTTTTTTAGGTCTTCCCCCTTTTTTACCATTTTCCCGCGCCGCCTTTGCTTTAGCAGGAGAAGTTATTTCTCCTCCCTTTTTCCCTAGCTCACTCATCCAAACTTTTGTTCCAAAAATGCCGGCTACCAATTCAGGAATACCGAAATCAACATCTAAACTTTCCCAGTGAATGCTACTCCCAGAAGCCGATATCCAAATATCAGCTAATTGCTCAGGAGTCGCATCTCTTAAACCCTGTCCAAGTCGAGGTGGAAAGCTGAAAATAGCTCCATTTTTTAGGCGAATAACGATTAAATCATTCGCCACATCATAACCGGCAGACTCGGCGCGAATTTCCGTAGCATCGACTTCTTTGCCGGCTTTTTTAGCTCTAGCAATTTCTGAAGCTAAATTTTCCTCAGTAAACTCAAATTCCCAGTTAGGATGTGCCATGTATTTTTTGCCATTTCCTCAATAAAGTTTCTCGATGTGCCGTTACTAACTTGAGTGCCGCCGGTATGATATGTTTATTTTCCATATCGTCCCTGTCATTCACTACAGAAGGTATTTCCATTTGATTGCCGATATTTATCTTCACCTCCTTTTGATTGCTATCATTTTTCCTACCTTTAAAAACATGAACATGAGCCGGTACATGGTCATTTGTGTAAATATATACAAAAAGATTGTTTTCCAAATCTTCGAGAACTTTGGGCATATTTGTTAGGTTTTAATTATAGGGCTTTATATATAAAAATAAAAAAAACGGCAAATTTTTAAGAGATTTATCTAGTAGTAGGGCGATAAATCGCTTTACGCCGGCTCCTCTTACGGGCCAGCGAATTTCGCAAAACCTTTTTGAATCGCACCATAGTGTCTATTCGGTTACTGCCGATTAATATTTTTACTTCTTTTAGTCTAACCCAAGCGTTGGGTTTTGTCAACAGTTTTTTGAGGCCGGTGGACTAAGGGGGCGAGGTGGTTTGCGATGTTTACCTGTAGAGGGTGCTCTGGATAGGTGGCCGGTTTGTAACAAATCCGGTCGGGGGGATTGGACAATAAAGACTACCCTAATTTAGTGAAATGCAAGCATGACAAAGACTCGCTGAAGTCAGAGGTTGTTAGGGAGTAATAGGGAGTAATTTGTTTAAAAAACTCTCGCAATTTATTTGACTAATCCTTCTAGGTTATATCAACACCCATCCCTCAACTCAAACCCAGCCGGCAAAAACTCAGAAACCAACCGTTCCTCAACCCCATCTTTCCCCAAAAAAAACACCACAGCATCCTTACCAAACTCAAACAAAACCTGCCGGCAAGCCCCACAAGGAGAACAAGCAACCCCCCGCTCATTAACAACAGCAACCCCCCGCAAACGTAACCCCTCACCCTCAACAGCAACCCCAGCACAAATAGCAGCACGTTCCGCACAAATAGTCAACCCATAAGAAGCATTCTCAACATTACAACCCACAAAAAAATTACCAGCCTCAGTCAAAATAGCAGCCCCCACCCGAAACCCAGAATACCGAGCATAAGCCTTACCCAAAACATCCCTAGCCAACCCCAACAAAACCTCACGCTCACCATCCGAAACACCACTCATAAACCCATCCTATTCATCTGTGGAGCAGGCATCTTGCCTGCTTTATATCTGCGGTTAAAAAATCACTCACCCTTAACATCCTCAACAGAATCATCAGGCAACCGGCTAACCATCACCTTATCCACCCGATTACCATCCATATCCATCACCTCCAACCGTAACCCATTCCACTCAAAATTATCAGCAGCAGTAGGAATTCTACCCAACTGCGTAATCACAAAACCACCCATCGTATTATAATTCCGCTCGTGTGCCTCACCAATTTTTGACCTATCAAACAACTCAAAAAAATCCTCAACCGGCAACATCCCATCAAGCAACCAAGAACCATCATCCCGCTGAACAGCCATCGGTTCCTCCGGCTCATAAATCGAAGGAATATCCCCCACCAACTCAATCAAAATATCATTAACCGTAACCAAACCTTGAATTACCCCATACTCATCAACCACCAAAACAATATGCGTACTCGACTGCTTAAAAGACTCCAAAACCTTCAAACCCCGCGTACTTTCTGGCACAAACAAAGGCCGACGCAAAAGAGTAGTTAAATCCAAAGAATCCCCAGACAAAGCCCGCGATAACAAATCCGTCACCTGCACCACACCCAAAACATTATCCAACTCACCCTGACAAACCAGCAAACGCGAATGAGCACTCGTAATCATCTTTTGCCGGTTTGCTTCCGCCGAATCCTCCAAATCTAACCAGACAATTTCCGGGCGGGGCGTCATCAAAGCACTCACCGGCCTATCACCCAAACGCAACACCCGCTCAAACATATCCTGTTCCGCCTCCTCAAAGGTACCCGCCTCCGTACCTTGCTCAATCAAAACCTTAATTTCCTCCTCAGTAACCTGCGGTTCCGTAGAAGGTTTAATCCCCATCAACTTCACCACCACATCCGTCGAATAACCCAAAAATTTCACCACCGGCGAAGTAATTTTTGCCAACATTCGCATCGGGAAAGCCACCACAGAAGCAATCGGTTCAGCATTATTCAAAGCCAAACGTTTTGGCACCAACTCCCCAACAATCAACGTTAAATAAGTAATCAATAAAACCGCAATAATCGTCGCAATTGTCTCACTATACTTTTCCAGAGCCGGAATCCGCTTCAACACCGGCAAAACCATTTTTGAAAACGTCGATTCCCCAAACGCACCCGACAAAATCGCCAACAAAGTAATCCCGACCTGAACCGTCGGCAAAAACATATTCGGAGCATTGGCCAACTCCAAAGCCCAACGAGCCTTTCTATCCCCTTGATTCGCCAATTGTTGTAGGCGGGCCTTCCGCGCCGAAACAATCGCCATCTCGGACATCACAAACACACCATTTGCCAAAATCAGCAGAAAAACTATTAAAATTTCAACAGGTGGAGACATTAGAAATTAGGAATTAGGAATTAGGAATTTGCCATTTGTCATTTGTCATTTGTCATCTGTCATTTGCCACAGACAAAAAACAGGCAGACCAAAGAAAAAGGACAATCGTACAAAGGACAATTGACACTAAATTAACATTTTTTCTCAAAAATTGAATATCTCAACTTATGGCCCCTACCGGCCACAACCACCCAAGAGCAACCATGAGTATAATCTAAAAAAAAAGCCCCAAATCAAAGCAGACAAACGAATACAATCTCTCCACCTCATCTAAAAATAAACGCCGATTCAGCAAAATCTATGATAAAAGCGTAAATATGGGAGAACCCGCCCCTACATCCAAAATCAACAAAGTCTCATGTCTTTTTCTGCCATTACACGCGCCATCGGACGAACCCAGCTTGCCAGCGAACTGCTCACCAAACTTCACCGGCACCGCCAACTGACCCTCACCGGCATCCCCCGCCTACCCAAAGGCTTAGTCTCCACCGCCCTCGCCCAAACCGAAAACCGGAACATTCTCGTCATCACCGCCACCCTTGAAGAAGCCGGTCGCTGGGCAGCCCAACTCGAAGCAATGGGCTGGCCCACAGTCCACTTTTACCCCACCTCCGAAGCCTCCCCCTACGAACCCTTCGACTCAGAAGCCGAAACCACCTGGGGACAAATGCAAGCCCTAGCAGACCTCTTACAAAACCAAAACTCCAGCCAAAAAAACATCGCCATCGTCGCCACCGAACGAGCCCTTCAACCCCATTTACCCCCCCTCGAAACCTTCAAACCCTATTGCCTCACCATCAACAAGCAAAATCATAGCCAAGAGCAAACACAAACCAACCAGACCTGGAACTTAGAACAACTCAGCCAAAAACTCGCCAAAATGGGGTATGAGCGCGTCCCCCAAGTAGAAATGGAAGGCCAATGGAGCCGGCGCGGCGATATCGTAGACATCTTTGCAGTCTCCGCAGAATTGCCAGTGCGCCTCAATTGGTTTGGAGACGAACTCGAAGACATCCGCGAATTCGATCCAGCCACCCAACGCTCCCTCGAAAAAACCGATCACGTCATCTTAACCCCCACAGACTTCGGCCACTTAATCCGCGAAGCCCTCCAAGACAACCTCCCCCTCCAAGAAGACGAACCAAAGACAGGAGTAAAAAGATATCTAGGACTTGCCTTTGAAAAACCGGCCTCCCTATTAGACTACCTCGCCGAAAACACCTTAATTGTTATTGATGAACCCGAACAATGCAAAGCCCACAGTCAAAGATGGTTGGAGCAAGTAGAGCAACACTGGCAAACCGTAGGAAAACAACAAAACTTAATTAAAATTCACCGGCCCTTTAACCAATCTTTTATAGACATTCAAAAATTTGAATACCTCGCTGTTTCCGAACTCACCGATAGCACAGAAAACACCCATCAAAAAAGCGAACAAAGCGCTACCTCCCCATCCCTAAACTTAGCCAGTCGCAGCGTGCCGGTCACACCCCATCAATTCGCCAAACTTGCCGAAATTACCCGCTCAGAAAAAGACCGAGGCTTTGCCGTTTTTCTCATTTCTGCACAGCCATCTCGCTCCGTTTCCTTATTACAAGAACACGACTGTCCTGCACAATTTGTCGCCAACCCCAGAGACTTCAAAACCATCGATAAACTCGCCATTTCTCATACCCCAGTTGCCTTAAGATATAACGGTTTAGCAGAACTCGAAGGCTTTATTTTGCCAACTTTTCGGCTCATGGTTGTCACAGACCGAGAATTTTTTGGTCAGCACACCTTAGCCACACCGAGTTATGTCCGCAAACGCCGCTCATCTGCCTTCAAACAAATTGACCCCAACAAACTGCAAGCCGGCGATTTTGTCGTACACCGGCATCACGGAGTCGGCAAATTCACCAAACTTGAACCATTTCAAAACCGCGAATATTTAGTTGTGCAATATGCCGATGGCGTCTTACGAGTGCCGGCAGATCAACTAAGCTCCTTATCCCGTTATCGCACCACCGACGGCCAACCGCCAGAACTTCATAAACTCACCGGCAAATCTTGGGAATCAGTTAAAAACAAAGTCCGCAAAAGCGTTAAAAAACTCGCCCTCGACCTTCTCAAACTCTACGCAAAACGTACCCAACAACAAGGTTTTGCTTATCCCCCAGATTCTCCCTGGCAGCAAGAAATGGAAGATTCTTTCCCCTATAAACCAACCGCTGACCAGCTAAAAGCAACCCAAGATATTAAACGCGACATGGAAAGCGAAAGACCAATGGATCGTTTAGTTTGTGGGGATGTAGGATTTGGCAAAACCGAAGTAGCAATTAGGGCAATTTTTAAAGCCGTAACTGCCGGTAAACAAGTAGCTTTTATGGCTCCGACTACAATTTTAACTCAACAGCATTATCACACTTTAAAAGAACGTTTTGCCCCTTATCCCATTCAAATTGGTTTGCTTAACCGTTTCCGTAGTGCTGAAGAACGCCGCGATATTCAACGCCGGCTTGCTACCGGAGAATTAGATATCGTTGTGGGTACGCAGGCACTTTTAAGCAAAAATATGGAAATTCGGAATTTAGGATTATTGGTGGTTGATGAAGAACAGCGTTTTGGCGTCAATCAAAAAGAAAAAATTAAAGCCATGAAAACTCTGGTTGATGTCCTAACTCTGAGTGCTACTCCTATTCCTAGAACTTTATATATGTCCCTTTCTGGGGTGCGAGAAATGAGTTTAATTTCTACACCTCCGGCGTCTCGGAGACCGATTCAAACTCACTTAGCGGCATACAATACAGAAACAATAAGAAGTGCGATTCGGCAAGAATTGGATCGTGGCGGACAGGTGTTTTATGTAGTGCGTTTGGTGGAGGGAATTGAGGAAACGGCAGAAATGTTACGGCTGTTAATTCCGGGGGCAAGAATTGCGGTGGCACATGGGCAAATGGATGATTCGGAATTGGAATCAACGATGTTATCTTTTAGTAGCGGTGAGGCGGATATTTTATTGTGTACGACTATTATTGAGTCGGGGTTGGATATCCCCAGGGTGAATACGATTTTGATAGAAGATGCACACCGGTTTGGTTTGGCGCAGTTGTATCAATTGCGTGGACGGGTGGGCCGGTCGGGAATTCAAGCTCATGCTTGGATGTTTTATAGCAAGCAAAATATGCTTTCAGAGGCGGCGCGTCAGCGGTTGCGAGCAATTCAAGAATTTACGCAGTTGGGTTCGGGCTATCAATTGGCGGTGCGAGATATGGAAATTCGCGGCGTCGGCAATCTTTTGGGCGCCGAACAATCGGGGCAAATGGAAGCAATTGGCTTTGATTTATATATGGAGATGTTGGAGGAAGCGATTCGGGAAATTAAGGGCCAAGAAATTCCCAAAGTTGAGGATACGCAAATTGATTTACATTTGGTGGCGTTTATCCCTGCTGATTATATTCCCGATTTAGATCAAAAAATGAGTGCTTATCGGGCTGTGGCAACGGCGCAGTCTAAGCAGGAATTGTTACAAATTGAGCTAGACTGGCGAGATCGTTATGGGCTCATACCCGTATCAGCGCATCAGTTATTGCGGGTGATGGAACTTAAACAACTTGGTAAAAAGTTGGGTTTTTCTCGTATTAAACCAGAAGGTAAACAGCACATTGTTTTAGAGACTCCAATGGAGGAGCCGGCTTGGAATTTGCTTATGGGTAATTTGCCTGATCATTTACATTCCAAGTTTGCTTACAGTCGCGGTCGGGTAACAGTTCGCGGTTTGGGGGTTTTGAAGTCAAATCAGCAGTTAGATTATTTGATTGATTGGTTTACCAAGATGCAGGGTGCGGTGCCGGAGGTAAGTTTGGTTTAGATGGGGTTAATTGTCAATTGTTAATTTTCAATTTTCATTGACAATTTTCCTTTAATCTCGGCTCCTTTGCAACAACCAACGAGCCGTTAAGGCCGCCAAAATTCCTACCAAAATACTCGTAAAAACTGCTATCGTAAACGGATGCAAAGATTTGGTACTCAAAGGCGGACGAAGTGGATTTGTCGGCGTAATATGTGCCGAACTCGAAGCTGTGAGAACGGCTGTCCCTAAGCCAATTCCTAACCATTTAATTGTCTGTTGCCGGTCGCCATATCGTTCTGCTTGTTCAATTTCAACCATGCCTCTAATCGCACTCAGCATTTTTTCCAGCAACTTTGAGCCATGCCCCAAGTATCTCAAATCTGCCTGAATTTCTTCTTGAAGATAAACACAATTTTTTTGGCTAAAAGTCTCTAAAAAAACTAAATTATCCGATTGCAGTTTGGCTTGGATTCTGGCGACTTTTTCTTCATAATTTTGGGTATTCAGCCTAATTGTATGCTGGCATTGATCTAAATCTCTCATCAACCGGGAATACTCAAGGGCTGTTTTTGGAAGACGTTTGAGGAGTTTTTTAAATTTCCTCATATCGCTTAAATTTAAATTGCTACCTTCCGACAAATCCTCAATGCTGTGAACTTCTTGCTCAACTTTTGTGTATTCTTCATAAAGAAAATTGTACACATCCCGGCTGGTTTTATAAGCTTGGATAATTTTGTTACGATAATAAAATAAATCCATTAATTCTTTATAACATTTTTCAAACTTGGTATCTGTGACACTGTGAGAAAATAACCAAACAAGGATATGCTGATAGGGCGGCGGCTGGTTGATAATGCCATATTCAAAAATTGGACTGCCGAATAATAAACCCTCTCTGTTGAACTTTGGCCGGCAGTTTGGGTCAGAAATAAAATGATTAATACATTGGTCAGATAGCTCTTTTAAAAAGTGTTTATCTTGGTAATTTTGCCCTTCTGTTAGCCACAGCGTAATCAACAGCGTTTGACCCAGAGAAGATTCTACAAAAGCCGGCAATAAACAGTTTTCGGGGTTCAGTTTTCCCAGCAGAGAAATATCTACATAATCGGTTCTTTTGCCATTTTCCCGTTCAGGCCGGCGTAAATTTAACCACAGTGCATAACTATCGTGAGTTTGCAGCGGGTAAACAAAACCAGCAATTTTCAATGCTTGGCTTTCTGTCAGAGAAATATGGCTATCAAAAGGCAGAGAAAACTTATTCTCCTTCATTTCTTCAAACAGCAAATCAACACGCGGACTATCTGAGGGATTTTGCGATAATTTATCAGTGAGATTGAGATTGTCGATGTGAAGTTTATCAAAAATTTGATCGCATTTTTGCCACAACAGATTGTCTGCCGGCTCATCCCGATAAAGGCTTGTAGCTAAAGGAGTCCGCAGATGAAAAGCAAACAAGTGAACATTGGGAGCGTAGACTTTATAAGTCATAATTAGACAAGGGATTATACAGTGATAGGGGGGTGGTTAAGTGCCGGCGCTAATATTGGCAACAGAAACTTTAAAATAAATCCTTCTCCTGATGGTTCGTCTCAAACAAGTCGATAGGCGTTTTCTCTATCATAACCACCGAAAAGCAACAGGGGGAGAGGGTTATCAGTCCTAACATCTCCACACGCATCTCCGTTGAATGACGTTAGCGCCTCTGGCAACGCTATGCCCCTCACAGCGGTCTCTTCAGGCTTTTATCGAGAAAAAAGAAATTTTCTACTTTTTTCTACAATGATGACAAAGATTTTACCATCCCGACCTTATAAAAACCGGCAATTACCTGTTCACCATTGCATTTCCTTTTCCTAACCCAAGCAACTCTCATCAATTATTATCGTCAAAGTCTTTATTGTAACTGTTGATAGTTCAAACCCAGCTTCCTTAAAACTCAACCTATCGCTTAAGATATAATTTGCCATTCATCAAAAAAAAATCCCTCAAGAGAATCTCCCCGCTGGGTGATAACTTTTCTGGCTTCCAGTATTTATCCTACAAATCATTACCCACTCATGCGACGCTCGCCTGAATAAAGATTATGAAAACTGAGGTTAGCTTTATTCCGCCCTCAAAATTTATGATTGAAAAGTCTTGTCACGCCAAAATAAACACCGCCTAAAATCGCCCCTTTAAAAATTTATCTCTGGTAAAAGCCTTATCCTCCAAGACTTTTAGCTTTTAAACTTGTGACAAATAACCGATTCTTCCCAACCGCCTTGCAACCAAAAAAACTCAACAACATCCCTTTGGAATATGTTTAAACCTGTGCTAGATTTTCCCTCCACCGTCAGAGTTTCCCCGCCATCAATAAAAATTCAAGAAAATATCCCTTCCGAAGCATCGCTTGCCCCGATAGCTGTTAACAAACTATCCAAACAATCGATCCGCAGCAGTCTAAAAGCCTCAACTATAGATAGCATTTTTTCCAGCATTTTTGGTTGCGTCACCGGCGGAGTCTTACTCACCGATTTCTTACTTCATATAGGTGCCACGAATGTTGAAATCGGTCTTTTGTCAGCCTTGCCGATGATGATGAATTTTCTTCAGCCGGTCGGAGCCTACATTGCTGATCAGCAAACCAGCCGCAAATCTTACAACCTTTTGATGTTTGGTTGTTCCCGACTGTTATGGCTGTTATTGGTGGCCGGTATCGCCCTTGCCAGTTGGTTTGGCACCAACTCCCACCAGCTTATTTTTTGGACAGTTGGCATTGTCTTCGCCGCCAACCTACTCTCAGCACTCGGATGCGCCTCCTGGCTGAGTTGGATGATGCTTATTGTCCCCCACCGGCTGCGCGGACGTTACTTTGGCTTTCGCAACAGCGCCGCCAGTTTAACAAGCTTACTCTGTGTGCCCCTCATGGGGTTAGCCGTCAGCCGCGCCGGTGCCGACCTCAAAGGCTATGCCATTGTTTTATTTGTGGGCGTATTTGCCGGCATTATGGGTTTAGTTTGTCAAAGCTTCCAAGCTGATGTTAACCCCCAAACACCAGACGAACACTCTCCCGAAGATGACTCGCCTCCCCAACCGAAAAATTTTATGTCTGTCTTCCAAGACGAGAATTTTTTAAGGTTTCTTCTTTACTTTGGTTTTTGGACATTTGCTGTCAATCTTAGCAGCCCTTATTTTAATATTTATTTATTAAAAAACTTAGACGTTAATATTAGCTCAGTTACGGTGTACAACAGTCTCAGCGCCGCCGCCAACCTTGTCGCTTTACTTTTTTGGGGCAAATTAGCAGACCGAATTGGCAATCGCCCTCTATTGCTTTTAGTGGGGATTTTAGTTGCTATTACTCCTTTATTTTGGTTAGGCACCGGCAATTACTCTCTTTCTGTGTGGTTATTACTGCCTTTAATTCATATTTTCACCGGCAGCACTTGGGCTGCTATTGATTTGTGCAACAATAATATCCAAATGGAAATTGCGGCCAAACAACAACCTTCTACTTACTTTGGAGTTGCTGCTGCTGTTGCCGGTTTAACAGGTGCTCTGGGAACCACCGCCGGCGGTTTCCTAGCAGAAATTCCTCTCACCGGCGGAATTAGCGGACTTTTTGCTCTCTCTGCAATGATGCGATTGCTGGCTCTTTTTCCTTTGATTTTTGTTAAAGAACCTCGCGGATCTTCTCTCTCTCATCTCTTAGCATTTTTCCGCTTCTCTAAAAATGAAACGCCAGAAGCTTTACTAAAAGAATAATTTACATTATTGGGGCCGGTTTCGAGCGCTTTTCGATTAGCTGAAATACACAGCCTCAACTTTAAAAACTTTCTTAAAAACCCGATTCCTTAAAGAAACCGGGTTTGAGGTTTTAAGAGTACCAAGCGATCAGAAAAACGCTATCATTTAGATGATTTAAACACCGCACTTGAGCAGTAAAGCTTGCATAGTTTCCCAACTTAATCCGCGTTCAATATATTGGGGATTAGCAGGATTATAGGGGCCGGTGAGCCGGTCGATGCTAATAATCTTAGCCGTATCTGGTAACACCGGCACATCAGGATCAAAAGCAGTTGAACGCATCAAAGAACTCGAAAAACCCTTAAAAATGGCGATTTCGTCTTCTTCCCCATTAATTTCTGCCGTAACGAGTAAAACTTCTTTAGGATATTTTTCGGTATATTTTTCCAGACGTTTTGTTATTAATTCTGTCATAGATTTTATTGCCAACTCAACAATTCCCCGTCCTAAAATACCCCTAATGGCCGGTGGCAGAGCGTCCTTGTTTGCCTAGACGGAAAAAGGTAAAATAGCCGATGCAAAGAACATAAGCAATTAAACCAACAACTCCCAAAAAACCCAGTAAAGCAATACTCGTATTAGCGTGGAAATATTGCTTATAAAGCAGAGCCGGATCAAACCAAACCTGACAAAACCGGCTTGCTAACAATTGCGAATCTAGGGCACAGCGTAGGAAAGGAACGAACAATATTGCCCCTAAAAGATTGTAAATCGTTACTGCCCAGCGCCAAGATGTTAAACTATACTTAAGAGGAGTGGGCGACATATCATCGATTTCTTCATTAATATCCACCCAAAACCATAAGCAGAGCGGTATTAAAACCCGCGCCATCAAACTAGAAATAAAACTAATGGGCAATGCTGCTATCATTAAATAAAGCGTAACAGCAAGCAAACTAGCCACTCGCCAATAAATAATTAATAAACGTTGGATCGGCTCATTTTTTTGAACAAAGGCCCAAATCAACAAAATCAGGGGAATAATAACAGTAAACAACACTGCCAAGCGGTAGTCTAACCAAACAAGAGATTTAAACCAAGGTTCCACAAAAAATATCCTCAATAAACACAACAATACTTAAATAGAAGCCGGTGCTGCCAAGCAAAAAACGGCAAAATTGCTTTGCCATCCCCTAAATATAATAGAAAAAATACAAGCAACTGGAAAACTTAATAATTAGCATTCCAGTTGCTTGCCGGTGCGGTTGACACACTTGAGATAGAGAAGCGAAATAGCTGGTTTTGATCTCGATACAATCTCAAACCGGAAATTTCATGCCTACTCGACCGGCCTTATTCATCATAGATCCGGCACTCAGCGGCATCAGGGTTATCATCGCAGTATTTTTCAAAAGAATTCTTAGGCTTAACAGAGCGTTGGTGGGAAGCTTCTGCTTGCAATTCTTCGACCGCATCCCACGCAGCCGCACACTCAGGAGAAGTAGCGCCCTGGATATCACAGACAGCGCGTGCTTCGTCACGTTCAACTTCAATTTGCTTTTGGATGTCGCTCATGGATTTTCTGGTTTGAACAACGTTTTTTTTAGTAGCGGCTCTTTTTCAACTTTAAAAAGTTTGGAAAGTTCACTCAGGTGTTTACCCAACATTTGTTAAAAAAATCAGATAAGTTTGCCACCAAGAACGCTGACATTTTTTAAACGCTCACGTCCTACAAACTCACCGGCATTTCAACTAACGTTTGAGTGGGTGCTTATCTATAATTAAGGCACCAAGCTACAGCATACAGACGCTCATCACCCTGGATATTTAAAGGTTTTGTCGTTCGTCAGCACGCACGCCGCTGGCCCACACCTGAGCGTTGAGTCTCGCTACCATGTTAACTCATGTTAAGCGATTTATACCGCCTAGGAAACTGTAATGTCACAGTGCAGCAAGATTGTACCATTCAAACAGCATCGGGGAATGCACCGGCAAGGTAGACTAAAGCTAAACAGCAGCAAAGTAGAGACTCAGACAAAAAGCGTCAAAGCCGAAAAAAGCAATCAATCGGCCAAAACCACTCAGTTGACTAATAAAGGAGGAACAATTGTCAAAATAAAAGCAACAAGAAACTGACCTCAACCAGTACCAGTAAAGACTTTAAACTATTTAATCTAAAATATAAAATCTAAAAAACGATGATGGCAAAGCAATGGAAGTGGACAAACGCCATATCAAAACGCGCTTCCCTAGAAGCCGCCGTTAAAGAAGTTGTAGAGCAAGCCCACTGCGGGCTAGACGAACCGGCAGACCTAGCAATGGTATTCATCTCATCAGCCTTTGCCAGCGAATATAGCCGATTAATGCCCCTATTGCGAGAACAACTAAAAGCCAGAGCCATAATTGGGTGTAGCGGTGGAGGCATCACCGGCACCAACTCCGGAGAAGCCACAGAAGAAATTGAAGGAGAACCCGCCCTCAGCCTCACAGTCGCGCAACTCCCCGGAGTCAACATCCAAACCTTCCACATCAACGGCCAAGGCTTACCAGACCTCGATGGGCCACCCGGCCCCTGGGTAGAAATGCTACAAGTCAACCCAGCAGAAAATCCCCAATTTATCTTACTAGCAGACCCCTTTAGCACCGCCATAAACGACCTGCTGCAAGGACTAGACTACGCCTACCCAGGCTCACCGAAAGTCGGTGGTTTAGCATCCACCCTTGGCGGCAGCCCCACCGGCCTATTTTGCAACTATCAACTGTACCGAGAAGGAAGCGTCGGAGTAGCCCTCAGCGGCAACATCATCTTAGAAACCATAGTCGCCCAAGGATGCCGGCCCATAGGAGAACCTTACCGCATCAGTGAAGGAGAGAGAAACATCGTCATCGGGCTTGAAGAACCCAACAAACCCATCGGCACATCCCGTCCCCCCCTCGAAGTATTAAGAGAACTCATTCAAACCCTCAGCGAAAAAGACCGGCAGCTTGCTCAACATTCACTTTTTGTAGGCATTGCCAGAGACGAATTCCAACAAACCCTCAACCAAGGAGACTTTCTGATCCGCCAACTCTTAGGAGTAGACCCCAAAGCCGGAGCCATCGCCATCGGCGACCGCGTGAGGACAGGCCAGCGCATCCAATTTCACCTTCGAGATGCCAACACCTCAGCCGAAGACCTAGAAATGCTTTTGCAACGCTATCAAAACGAAACCGACATCTCCACACCGCCAATGGGCGCCTTAATGTTCTCTTGTCTGGGACGAGGACAAGGACTCTACGAGCAAGCCAACTTTGACTCAGCCTTATTTAGAAGCTACCTAGGAAACATCCCCCTCAGTGGATTCTTCTGTAACGGAGAAATTGGCCCAGTCGGCGGCACAACATTTTTACACGGATACACCTCTGTTTTTGCCATTTGCCGGCAACCCTAAACGGAGACTTTTAACTAAGAAAGCGGGACAAATTGAGAAAACTTTTTCATCCTTAAACCCGCTTCATACCATCCCCAAAACATCAAAACACCCCATCAAACAAACATCCTAAATTATTAAAAATAATTCCCAACCCCAAACCGAAAAAAAACAAACTTCAACAACCCCATGACAATGACTATTCAGCCAACATCCGAACAAAAAGAAGCCTTACAAACCCTCTTTGACACAGGGGTAGACCGAGCCAATACCATGTTAAATTACCTCACGGAATGGCCGGTTTATGTCCAAATGGCCCCCATAGAACTGCTAACGCCTCGACAACTACACAAAAAAATGGAAGAACCCGTCGGAAGCGTCAAAGTAGCAGCAATGGAACTTATTTATCGAGGAGAATTTGAAGGAATTGCCCTCTTAGTATTCCCCGCCAAAACCGCCGCCACCCTCGTAGAAACCCTCGCCGACGAACAACGCAGAACCCTAGACCAAGACAGCGTAAAAATGAAAACCCTAAGCGAAGTCGGAAACATCTTTTTAAACGGCTTAATGGGTTCCCTCAGTAACATCATTAAAGGCGGTATAACCTACATGGCTCCTAGCTATAAAGAAGGCCCACTTAAAGACCTAATATACGCCAACGAAATCAACCCAAACAGCACTGTTTTATTTGGCAAAGCCGAATTTCACATTGAACAACTCCAATCAAAAGCAAGCCTGATCTTATTTTTCATGGTTGACCCCCTAGAAATTTTACTCACAGAAGTTGAGCGAATCAACCATTAATTTAAAACAAACTTCTCTTATAAAAAAATGCTTTTTTAAACCCAGAGGAAACACAGAAAAAACCCCCTGTGTCCCTCTGAGCATACTGTGGAGCCTCGCCTTGAAAAAAAATCACTCCTCTGTTAATCATCTGCTTAGCTAAAAAAACAAAGTCGCCTGATTATCAATTAACTCCTGAGCCTCCTTTGTATCTCCACAACCAAACGCCTCAAAATATCGGCGAGCCTCCGGGGGAAAATCAGGAAAATTAAACCGAGCATCCCCCCCCGCAATATCTGCCCAAAAATAACGTAAACTTCCCACTAATTCCTCGGCTTTCGAGGCTGATAAACTTAAAGGCGGTTCCGTTAAAAGTTTCATCATAAAAGGATAACTTCGTTCGCCAATCCACTCGCGGGAATGTTCGTGAAGCTGCGAAAAATTAGAAACAGATTTGATTTGATGGGATTCTATTTTGAGGCTAGTTTTGCCTTCTTTTTGACGAGAAAATTCACAAATGCGGTAGGGGTGAGGATAGCTAACAAGTGAGCCGGTGGTGATTTCATAAATGTTGTCTTGATAGGCGATATCTTGAACGTGCAAATGGCCGGTGAAAATTAACTGCACTCCGGCTTCTCGCAGCATTTTTAATAAAATGGGTGCGTTTTCTAGCATATAGCGCCGGCCTAAACTGTGCTTTGATTGATTGGGTAAATGTTCTAAAACATTATGATGCACCATCACAAAAGTTAATTCATTTTTGCTGCTATTTAATACATCCTCTAACCAAGTTAATTGTTTTTCATCCAACCGGCCAAAAGGTAATTGTTTTCCAGCATTGTCAAATTGGTTAGAGTTTAAAGCAATAAGTCTAACATTGGGGAAAATTTCACAAGTGTAATACGGTTGGCTGCTGTCGTTATATCCTTGGCGGTGATAATATTTGGGAAAGTCGGCAAATCCAATTGATTGCGCGTTTGGCAAAACCACCGGCACATCATGGTTGCCCGGAATAACGTAAGCAGGAAAAGGCAATTTTGTCAAGCGTTCTGCCAACCAAGCGTGATTAACCGGCTCTCCGTGCTGCGTTAAGTCTCCGGGTAGCAGTAAAAAATCCAGATCGAGCGTAGCTAAGTGTTCAAAAACTTTCTCAAGGGCTTCGATACTGACTTCTACTAAGTGAAATCTTGTCGGATGATCCCAGATGGTTTGAGGCAAGGCAATGTGCGGATCGCTGACTACTGCAAAACGAAAATTTAATGTCATAACAATTAAGAAAATGATGTAAATTGTTCCTAAGCCTTCAAGGCGAGGCCGGCACATAAGCGGCATAGCCAGTAACAATTGTTACTGTATCCTATAAAATTTTTTGTTTTGATAGCCTTTCTCAATAACAACGATAACTTGAGAAAGTTCACAAAATTTAAAAAACCTTTAGATAAATTTGTAACGTTCCCCATTAAAGCAATGAGCGAAGCGGACATGGACAAAAACCGGCCCCTTGAAAACCCTAACCAACCAACAGCCCAAAATCCATCCTCCCATAAGCCTGAGCCTGGAGAAAAAAGAGAAAACTCTGCCCTCACTGGCAAACAGCCATCAGAGTTTGATGAGGATGAATGGGAAACAGTCAATTTTCCTAATGCCCTAAGCATAAAAGAACTTGAGGCTGCGGCATCAGCCCCAGACACCCAAGCGCCGCTGACGCCAACACAACCTCCCCAACCCTCCCCAACCTCAGCCCCAGGAAATAATGCAGGAATTTCGCAAATAGCCGAACTAATTGCCTTAATCCAGCAAGTTCGCCAGCGCAATAACGAATTAACTCACCGGGTTGCAACCCTAGAAAACGCTCTGCACGAATGTCAAATTGCCCTGGATATTACCCAAAACCGCAGCCAAACACAAGAAGAACTTTTAGCGGAACGGACGCAAGAATTAGAAACGGTACAAACTAAAAACCAGCGCCTCACCCACGAACTGGAAGCCACCAGCCAAAACGCTCAAAGACAGCAAATTTTAATTCAAACTTTAAGCGAAGAGTTAGAAACAAGCCAACACCGGCTCGCGCAGATGGAGAGGGAATGCACTCTTACCCAACAACGCTACAGCGAACAAACTCAGCAACTCTTACAAGTAGAAAACACTTGTCGAGACTTGCGTTCTCGTCTACACCGGCAACAGCGTCACACCTTACAATTTAAAGCGGCGCTCGAAAAATGTCTGGAAATCCCAGATACTATGAGAGATAAAAAATTAGATGTGATTGAAAATACTCTGGTAGCAACAGAGGTTTCCGAAAGCTCTGGAATAGGGGCAACAAATGCCGACACAACAAGCCTAACTCCCAAAACAGAGCCGATCAAGCCTTGGGGAGCACCGGCACAGACAAGCGCAGAAACCGCCACCACAAACGCGCTGGAGATTTTCGCCGAGTCTAACAATGAGATGACAAGTGCCGACAGCAGCACGGTGCCATCAGGGGATGCTGTTTTGTGGGATAACATTACCCATCTTATTGATGCAACTCAAACAGCCAGAACAGCAGAACCGGCCCCCTCGCTCAACTCTGAAAACATAGAAAGCCCAACGCCTAAGCCTAACTGGCCGGCGCCTGTAGTTTACCCCCAGCAGCTTGCTAAAAAACGCTCTTCTCTGGCGGCGATTGATTTACCCTCTTTTCCTCGTCTGTCTGAGTAAGCCGGTAGTAAACCCTTCAGAGCTTATTCCTAATAAAATAGCCCTGAAAGGCTTACTACAAATCAGAGAATTAACCCTAATTAAACACCCTTGATCTTAGGAGCTTTGTTGAGGTTTTCCAACTCCATCTGTTAAGTCATAGGAGGTGGCTAAAAGCTTAAACCAAAGAGCCGGATAGCGGGTTTCTAGCCAAGGTTGAAGCTTGCGAGTTAGGGAGGGTATCCATCCCCAAAGCAGACTGTTAAGAGAGGCAATGGTAAAGGTTAGGTAGCTTCCCAGCCAGTTGATCATATCTGTCAGATTGACAAATTCTAAAATCCATACTAGAAGTGAGGGGTTTTTCCAGGCTGCTTCAAGGGCCAATCGGTTGAATGTTAGCCAGTCTACTCGGTCTTTGATAAATGTTTCGGCAATGCCTCGATCTGTTTCTGCTAAAATTCCAAAGAATGTGTTTAGGATGGCGTTTATTTTTTGGGGTTCAATAAACCGGCCCGTTGGTACCATCATCCCTTTAGAAAATAGCCACGTCACAGCTACATTACTTTGATAAGCGCGAATCTTGTTTAAATCTTCGGCTTTTAATAAGTCGTGTTTGAGGGCGGTATCCAAAAGTTGAGTTAAACGCGGTAAATTTCGCACCAAAGAACCAAAGCCGGTGAAGACTAAAGGCGATTGCAAGGAAGCCGCATCTCCGATACAAACCAGCCTATCAAAAGCTATTTTCCGGTCACTTTTGTTGCTGCTAAAATGCCCCGGAATATAACCAAATGTGGCTTTTTTCCACACCAATTTTTCCATATCACAGCGCCGGTATTCGGGGAGAATTGTAAAAAAATCTTCATACATTTCTAACAAAGAACCCGGATTTTCTGGATGCACTTGATGATAGTGGAAAAGATAAATTGTTAGGTCATCATCGGCGCCGGGAAATAATTCCCAGATTAACTGCCGGCCCCGCGAAATATCGCCGTGAGAATTCAGCACATCGCCATAATTTTTATCCCAAACTTCCGGCTCAAAACCTCCAGAAATTACAGCCCCAACTGTTGGGCAAACACTGTCAAAAGCCCTGCCGCCATTGAGTTGCCATGCAATCGGAGAAGCTGTTCCCATTGCATCTACCAACAGCCTGCCGGTGGCTTGCCGCTCAGTGTTTGTTGGTAAATGTTTAAGGTCAAGGATAACTTGATTTGCTTCAATATTGACAGAATTAAATTCTGTTTCATCCCAAATTTCTCCGCCGGCTGCTTTTAGCTTTTCGCCGCAAACTCGCAAAAGTTTATCAGCATCTATGGCAATATTTAACACGGTTGGGGTGTGAAGAATTGCTGCTTTGGCATAAGGGGGGTTATTGCTATCAAAAAATTTGTGAAAGCCATCTTTGTATTCTCTGGCAATCAGGCTGTCTACTTCTTGTTGGGAACTGAATAAACCCAAATCTATTAAGCTTTGGAGTTCGGTGCGGGAAATGTTCCATTCGCGGTTCATTCGGCCAAAGGGTAAGCGTTCAATGAGCAAAACACGATAGCCTAATTTGGCCATGACAGCCGCATGAATGACTCCTAAGGCGCCACCAATGTAAATTAAATCATAGGTGGGTTTGGTGGTTGAAGAAGGGGGCCCGTCTGTGCGAGAAAAAACAACTGGGTTTGGTTGTGTGGGGTTGCGAACAGAGGAACGCCAGCGCTTTTCCCACCAGTAAGCGCGTGTTAGATCGTATTCGCCGTTGGGAAATTTTTTAAAAAATTCGACGGTGCGGGGGTATGATGAATGCAACGCTTCAAAAATTGATTGTTTGGATAAATCAATTTCTGGGGGTTCAGGATATTGATAAGGGAACCTGCTTCTCAGGCCGGTGGTCAGTTGGTCGAGGATTTGTTTTTCCGCAACAACCGGTTTAGAGGAGCAGCGAAAAACTTTGATGTAGGTGGTTCGCTGTAGTGACCACAAAAATATGGAAAGTTCGTTTTCTCCTGGTGCCGGTGTCGCAGTTCCACTGTCTGGGTTAGTTGGGTTTTTCAGTTCGGTTTGCTTGCTCAGGCAAAGGCGAATTCCCTCTGGGGTGAGGATTTTATGGCCGACGCTCGGTTGGAATTGTTGGTGCAGCCAGGTTCGGACTGCATCTTTATCTGGGGTGGGTATTTCCAGATATAACAGTTCTTTGATCTCGGTTGGGTTGTCTTTCATAAATTCCCTAAAAACAGAGTTTTTGTAGTTATCCTCTGATTTATACTGCCTTAAAAAGCTAAAAAAAAGTTGCCAACAGCTTTTTTATGCCTAATCTCCTATTTATTCTATTGGTGTAAAGTCGTGATGAATTATCCCATCCCAAATAAGCCTCAAGAGTTTGTGGCCCTGCGAGAGCAGGCGGTGAGTGAAGAGTTGGTGGCGGCTGTGATCGTCGGTGTGGTAATGGTGACTCGTCAGCAGGGCCGGTCGCTTGAGGATCTCAAAGCGGAGGTGCTGGCTGATGATCAGTTGTTGGATAAGTCGAAGCGCCGGTGGTTGAGTGAGGTTGTTAGTGATGCTTGGCAGCGTTTGGAAACCCAGAAAGCTGATTTTTAACGCAGTTCTATTTGTTGCTGAATGTCGATGAGAATTTTTTCGCCGCGTCTGAGTTGATATTCTCCGCGCCAGGTGCCGGCGGTGAGGGGTTTGTCGGCGGTGTTGCGTTTGCCAATGAAGCTAAAGCCGTTAATGCGGTTGGGGCTTTTGAGTTCGTTTTTGTTTTCGACGGCGATGGTGCCGTCAGGGGCGATCAGCCGGTGCTGTTCCATGTCTCCTTTGAGGATGCCAAAGGGATGTACCCAAAAAATTAAGGCGGGACTTTGGGTGGTTGGTTGGCTGTCTGTGAGGCTTCCTTGCCAGATGGTGTTGATGTCTGGTTTTTCGCTGGTAAAGCCGGCTTTGATCAGGCCGGTGGGTGTGTAGCTGATTGCTTGTTCCCAGAGGGGCCGGCCTTTGATGTTGCAGCCTTTTTCGACGTCCGGGCCCAGAAAGGGGTCGATTTCTTTGCCTTTGTAGAGGACTCCTAGGTGGACGTGGGGAAAGGAGGCTAAACCGGAGGAGCCAACCATGCCGAGAGTTGTGCCTTTTTCGACTTGCATTCCTGGTTTGACGGTGACGCTGCCGTTTCGCAAATGGCAATAGTAGGTTCGCCAGCCGTTGGGGTGGTCGATGACGACGGCGTTTCCGCAGCCAATGTTTGAGATGGCTTCGGCTTGTTGGGGGTTTTCGATGCGTTTGTCTGGTACGCCGTCTCGGATGTTTTGAATTTTGCCGGCGGCGGCTGCTTTGACGGCTACTCCTTTTTTCATGGTTTTTTCGTCGGGTATGCCGAAGTCTGTGCCGTCGTGTCCGTCGTAGGTTTGCCTTCCGCAGCCAAAGTCTATAAATTGTTTGCTGGGATCTCTGTCTGTGTAGGAGAGGATATGGCAGTCTTTGCCTAGGGTGCAGTCTATGGGAAGGCTGAGGCGCAGGCCGGTGTCTGTTGTGGCGGGGGTTGAGGTTTGGCTTAGGCAGCTTGGCAGGCTGGCTAGGGCTAGGGTAAGCAGGAATGTTAAAAGATGTTTTTTAGTAAAAATTTTCATATTTTTGGGTGGCTTTTTTAAAACGCAGAGGTTCCAGAGGGTTCTTTTTGTCTGGGTTTGCCAGAATAGGGCGGCTTTTGTTTTATGGTACTTTGACCTCCGGCCCCTTGTCGTACCCCCCGAAAACAAAAAACGCCCAAAACTTGGGCGCGTCCATCAGGGTGCATCTACATGAAATTAATATAGCACGGTGGGGGGTGACACCCCCTATCTTGCTTAACAAAAATTTACAATTGGGGAGGGGCTGATATCTATAAGGGGGCACAGCGTACTAAGATGCCGGTTTCTTGAGTGATTTCTTGGGCAAAGGCTTTCAAAACTTCGACCGGCACGCATTTGAGTTGTTGCACTGGATAGTCTCGGCAGTCTGGGCTGTGGTTTCCGCGTCCGTCTAGTTGGTGTTTTAGGGGTTTGGGACGGGTGGGGGTGTTGAGTTGAATTTCTGCCGGCATAATGGCTTTGATTGCGCGAATATATTCGGCTTTGGTTGTTTCGTCCCAGGCGCTTAAAATCATCGTTTGAATGCCTAATTCTCCTTCGTATTCGCTGCGAAAGTCTTGTAAGCCTTCCCAAATTCCTAGGAATTCGATGCTGTCTAGGGGTCTATTAATTCGCTTAATTTTATCTTGAGTAATTCCATCGAGTTTGACAGAAACTTTATCGGCACAAGCTAAGGCTGCCCTGACTGCGGATAAATTTAATAATGAGCCGTTGGTTAATACTAATATGGGCCGGTTTGTTAGGGCTTTAACTGATGTTATGATTTCTCCTAAGTTGGCTGCTTGGGTGGGTTCTCCGCTACCGCTTAGGGTGATGATGTCTACTTTCTCTGGGGCAAAGTTTTCTAGGTTTTGCAAAATGTGGCCGGTGGGAATATATACTTTTCTCTCTTGCGTTTGGTGTTTAATTTCTCCTAGCTGGCAGTAAACACAATTAAAGCTACAGGTAGAAACCGGCCCGATGGGGTCAATTCCTAAAGATGTGCCGTATCTCCATGAGATCACCGGCCCATAAACTGAGGAAAAAGCGGTTGCTGTTTTCATGGTGGGTTATTTCCTAGGGGTAAAAATTAAAGTTGGTTTGATTGTTGTGTCTGCTGCAAAGTTCCCTTCTTTTCTGTTTTAATTTGGCTGGGTTGTGGCTATTTTCTGCCAATCTTCAACGACAAATGGCGGTATTCTTAGGTGCACTGAGCCTTTTTTCAGGGGAATGGAAAAAGTAACAAAATCACTGGGGAGATCGGGTAAAATTTCGCTGAGTCTATATTGTCCGACATTGGGGGCGGGGGATTTTTCCGCAAATAAATCTGACAAGCTCAAATTTTTTCCTTGATGGGTGGTAATGATCAAGGGTTGCGGATGAACAAACTCGACAGCATCGGGATATCCAACTAAGCGCAGTGTAGTGTCAGAAGGCTGACCGTTTGTTATTTCTTTAAAAACGATAACTTGCCATGAGTAGCCAAGGGGATCTCGCAGGGTTTGCCGTGTTTTGTACAATTCTATGGCGGGTGATATTTGCTCTTTGATGACGACTCCGACTGCCGGTAGTTGATAGCCGAAACTTAAATATAATATTAACCCACACAAAACCAACAACCACATCAAAATTCGGCGATAAGCAACAGGCTTTCTGGGTGATATAGAGTCTTTCATGGTGATTAACCTCTGGGTTTGATTAAGATTTACAAAGAAAGTTTTAATAATGTGTATTTTTGTTTTTTTTAGTTGCTTTATGGTGCTGTTTATCTATTCTCTTAAAGTAGCTTAAAAGATAAATTGACGGCAATTGTTACTAAGTTTAACCAAATAATAAAAGTCATGTCTGAGAAAATTCAGTAAAAAATTGAGAGCTTGGAATGACCGGCTTCTACAACATTTTTGGCAATTTATGGAGAGATTTGCGGTTTTTTTGAAGTTAAAAAAATGTGGCTTTGATGTTATGGTTTTAGTCTAAGCTTTTAAGCAGTTGTAGCGCCTGGGTGCTGCTAAGGGGAGGGGGTTGGGGGAAAAGATACCTGTTGGGGCTTGGGAGTTTCGACAAGGGCGGTAGTTTGAGGGGTGCCGGTGAGGAATAGGCGGGTAGTGAGGAGCCATCTCAAACAGCGCTGCGGGGTAACGGCTTTGGGCAATATTATATCTACACAGATCAGCCTGTGGATGGTAAAGCTGTGGCCGGCTGTGGGGATTTTCTATAAAAAAATGCCCTTACTAGGATAGAATAGGTAGAAATAACTCAAGAGTCCTGTTAGCCAAGAAACCCAGCTTTTTTAGACGAACCTAGAAAACTTTGGTAGAGCCTAGTAGACACACTCTAGCGTTAAGTATCAAACACCATTCGTTATTAAGGAGAAGGAATGACTCAAGTTGTAATAGGCGAAAATGAAGGTATTGATTCGGCTCTACGCCGGTTTAAACGGCAAGTCTCTCGCGCTGGAATTTTAGCTGATGTTAAGAGTCGCCGGCACTTTGAAACCCCCCTCGAAAAGCGTAAACGTAAGGCTGTTGCGGCTCGTCGTAAAAGACGGTTTCGGTAAAAAGTTAATGTCAGGACTAACTGCATAACATTGATTTAAATTCACGGTTCATGGTTCATCGTTAATGGTTTTTTGTTTTCTCTGATGAGATGTTGAGCCATTGCTAATTTCCTAGGCTTTCCTATGCAGCGAGAACCATGAACTGTGAAGTCGCTGGGTTATTTGTTTTCGCCTAAAAGTGATTCAAATGTTGCTTGTAAAGATGCTATATCCCCTACACGCCCGACTAGCAAGTTTTCTTTACCGGCATCCTTGAGTCGCTCCCGCCAATAGTCTACGGTGTCGGAGTTTTTCATCCAAAAGTCGATTACGGTATTGATCACTTCATCGGCTTGCCAGCCGCGAGATGTCGAGGCTTTTTCTACGGAGTCAAGAAAGGCATCAAGGGTACATTTATGGCTACCGAGATATTCTACACGCCGGCTGTGCTGCTGTTCTAAAATTTCTTGTTGTTTGTTGAAAAAGGATAAAATTGGCGAGATTCCTAGAAGGTTGAAGGTATAATTCATTGTCCCCTCCAAAAACTGTTTGATTTATAATTTTAGTAGATAGCAGGTTGGCAAGAATTCAACAGTGATTTTTAATACATTTTAAGATTAATTTTTGTAAAATCCTGATGATTTGCCGGTTCTGGCTTCTCAGCTAAGTGGATGATTTAAGGATGGCTGAAGATAGTTTTAATAGGCTCAATAGAGCGATAGATTTTTAGAAAAAAAACTATCCAACTTTAGGTAGAATTGAGGGAGGTAAAACCCCCAATCCTAAATTATATGGTAATTTTAGAAACATTTAAAGGTGAGTTGGCGGCTTTGAGCGCGGCTTTTTTGTGGGCTCTTTCATCGATTGTTTATACGCGGTTGGGCGACAGGGTGGCACCTTTACAACTGAATTTAATTAAGGGTGTTATCGCTATTGTTTTAATTTTGCTGACGCTGGTGATACGGGGGGAACTGCTGGTTTCAACAGATGCTGGCCGGTTTTTTATGCTGGCGCTTAGCGGAGTTTTAGGGATTGGAATTGGGGATACAGCTTATTTTGCTGCTTTAAATTCTATAGGCCCACGCCGCACTTTATTAATGGAAACTTTGTCACCGGCATTTGTAGCAGTTTTGGCGGGTTTGTTTTTACAAGAAAAGCTGGTATCAACTGCTTGGATGGGGATTTTGTTAACGTTGTTTGGGGTTGTCTGGGTAATAGGAGAAAGAGTGCCAGAAAGTGGGGGTAAAATTTTGAATTGGGGGGCCGGTGTTCGCTGGGGTTTGGTTGCTGCAATGGCGCAGGCTGTGGGTGCTGTTTTGTCTCGTGCGGCGCTTTTTGAAACGGATATTCAACCGCTTTGGAGTACGCTGGTGCGGTTGACTGGGGGAGTTTTGGTAATCTTATTTTGGGGGGTGTTTCGTCAACAATTTGATGGGATGGGGATGGGGCCGGTGCGTTCTCTGCGGGTGTTTGGGATTATTGCTTTAACGGCTGTTTTTAGCACTTATTTAGGTATTTGGTTACAGCAAATTTCTCTGAAGTTTGCGGCTGCCGGTATTGCTCAAACTCTTAGCAGTACGAGTCCTTTGTTTGTTCTTCCTTTGGCAACTCTGCTGGGAGATCGCATTAGTTGGCGGGCAATTTTCGGGGTGTTTATTTCTTTGGCTGGGGTGGCTTTATTATTTCGTTAATTGGGTTGAAAGTTTGGGCTATTTCAGGTTTTTAAGGGTATGGGCTGCCGGTTGGTGGAAACCGGCTTGTTAAAATGTCAAGAATTAGGCTATTTAATTGTAGTAGTTTTGGGAGAGCCCGTGTTTTATCAACGCTTTGGCTTTAAACCGGCCAGCCTATGGAAAATTAAAGCACCGTTTCCGGCTTTTGATGAGGCGTTTATGGTCTTAGAACTGCAACCGGGTTCTCTGGAAAATTCCCCCGGCACAGTTAGTTATCCAGCCTATTTTAATGAGGTTTAATTGTTTAAAGTTTTCTTGCCAAACTTAAACCATCTGCAATGGGAATCATGCTAAGGGTGATGCGTTCATCTTGATGAAGTTTTTTATTGAAAGCGCGAATGGCTTCGGTGCTTTTGTCTTGAATTTGGGGATCGGCGACTTGACCAGACCACAAAACATTATCAATGGCAATTAAACCGCCTGAACGAATTAATTTTAGGGAACGTTCATAATAGTTTTGATAGTTTTCTTTATCGGCGTCAATGAAGGCAAAATCAAAGGTTTCTGCTTCACCGGCAGCTAAAAGTTGATCTAAGGTTTGGATGGCCGGTTGAATGCGGAGATTGATTTTATCTGAGACACCGGCTGCTTGCCAATAGCGCCGCGCAATGGCAGTATATTCTTCACTAACATCACAGGCAACGATTTTACCATCCTTGGGCAAGGCGAGGGCAACGCTGAGGGAACTGTAGCCGGTGAATACTCCAATTTCTAGGGTTTTTTTTGCGCCGATAAGCTGAATAAGCAACGCCAGAAATTGACCTTGATCCGGTGCGATCTGCATCATGGATCGCGGGTGAGAGGCGGTTTCTTCTCGCAGTTGTTGCAAAATAGCCGGTTCGCGTAAGGAAACTGATAAAAAATAATCATACACTTGGTCGTTAAGGGCAATGCTTTTGTTTGACATGATTTGCTCTCGAATGTTGTAGCATTTTTTATTATGCTGGTTTTTTATAAGTTTGGAGGAAAACATGACTAAGTTGCCATCAAAATTAATAGTTACGCGGGTTTTTGCCCTAATGTTTTTAGTTTTGCTGAGTGCTTGTACAGCGATTGGCCCAGGGCCGTCGCGGAGTGTGGTTCAGGAAGCGCTGAGGATACAAATAAGCCAAACTCAAGCGCAATTGGCACCGCAATTAAATCTTTCTTCCCGGCCAGAATTAGAAATTACTCGGGTGACAATTTCTGCTGAGAAACCTCTGCTGATTGAAGATTTACAAGGGTTTAAAGTTCAAGGTTTTTATGATTTGACGGTGACGTTTCCAAATCAAGTTATTAAGCAAAATAAGAAATTTTTTGAATTATATCTGCAACGGCAAAAACGAGCGCAAACTTGGCGTTTAGCACGTCCGCTTAAAGAGGCCGGTGAGCAAACAGAGAAATGGGCAACCTATGCAATTTGAGAGTTGAGATTTTAGCTAAAATTTGGGGTGTTAGGTGAATTGGGATGCTCGGTTTTAGGATAGCCGGATTTTAAATTGAAAAGTCTTTTCTAGGCGTTGTCTAGGAGAACATTGTAGGGCTGGCGCGAACGGGTTATTCCTAAATGATTCTCGATTCTCTCTACTTATCTATCTAGGGGAAGAATCTCTCTAAGGTGCGTTTAATTTGAGATTATTACAACTATCTAAAGAAATGTGTGATTAGGTTGAGGGATTTACCGGCCCCAAGAGGAGGAATGTAGTATGGATAACAAAAAAGGGCAAATTTTTAAGCCGGTGAAAAGAGGGAAATAGGGATTTGCTACCAGCATATTTCTAGTTTAACAAGATACTCCTCAAGAATGTGGGCGATACTTGAACAATAGTTTTAATCTGAACATATACAAAACAAGCCTGTTCCGGCAGGTAAAAAAAAGGGTGTTTCTTGTGCGTGGCGGTGAGTCACCAATCTGGCAGTAAGGGCGTTTTAAATTAAATTTCTCTTACTGCTTCTCCTCACACACTGTGTTAGAGGGTTGTTCATTCGTCAGGTGCAGGTAAAAAATTGGAAGCTCCCCCAAAAAACTCTGAAAACTGCAACTCGTAATAGTTGCTCAAAAAATTATGTCACCAGTTTCTAAATTCAAAGAATTTACTGGGAGCAAAATAAGAGGATTGGTTACTATGAAACGTTCTCATCTATCAAAAACTGTTTGGGCCGGCGCTTTTGCCTTAAGTTTGGGTATTGCATCCTTCACAATGCCTGCTAGTTCTCAAACCGGCGGCACCGGCGGCGGTACAAGCGGCGGTGCGGCAGGCACAACCGGCTCTGGCGTAACAGGCGGCACCGGCACGGGTACTGGTACAGGCACGGGTACAGGTGCAGGCACAACCGGCGCTGGCGTAACAGGCGGCACCGGCACTGGATACGGCACCGGCACAGGTACAACCGGCACGGGTGCAGGCACAGGTACAACCGGCACTGGATACGGCACAGGTACAGGTACAACCGGCACTGGATACGGCACCGGCACAGGTACAGGTACAACCGGCACGGGATTAGGCACCGGCACGGGATTAGGTACCGGCACTGGATTAGGTACTGACACGGGTGCAGGCACAACCGGCACAGGTACAGATACGGGTACAGGCACAACCGGCACCGACTTCGAGACTGACACGGGTGCAGGCACAACCGGCACGGGTACTTCTGGGGTTAACTCCACAGGTTCCTATACCACAACCCCAACAACGCCGGGGGGTACAGGCACTACGACAACAACTCCAAGCGGCATAGATTCTACGACGACAACGCCGGAGATCACGGGCACTACCACAACAACTCCAAGTGGCATAGATTCTACGACGATAACGCCGGGGAGCACTACCACAACAACTCCAAGCGGCATAGATTCTACGACGATAACGCCGGGGAGCACTACCACAACAACGCCCAGCGACGCCGGTTCTACGACGATCATTGAGCGGACAACAACAACTACAACAACTCCCGCCACCGTAACGCCGGTGCCAAGCAGCACAACAACTGTGGCGCCTTATGAAAGTACAAGAGGCGTGACAAGGAATCGTCATTCCAATTGGGGATCGTTGGGTTTATTGGGCTTAATTGGGTTGGCTAATTTGTTCCGTCAGCCGAAAACCACAGTCCGCCCGGCGAAAACAACAGTCCACCATCATTAAATTTTTGCGGGCAAAAAGGGCGAGTTTTGCTGGGAATGCGGGCAAAACTCCCCTCTGTTGTCGCCAGCGAGATGGGGATTTTCTGAAAGTAAACAAGTGCGAATTTTTTTGTCAGGTAAACAATAGAGGATTCTAAGACTATGACTAACAACAGCCAGAAACGTTTAACGAAAAAAATTGCTGGAATTTTGGGATTGGCAAGTATCAGTTCTTTGATTGGGTTGCCGGTGTTTGCGATGACTGCCAATGAGCCGGTTTTGAGCAAAAATTCTAACAATCAAACACTTTTAGCTCAACAGGATAATAATAATTCTGCCGACCCCACCACCAGCACCCAAGAATGTTTTGTAACTCCCGCTAGAGGTGAGCAACTTCCCGAATATTGCTCTCAAGTGGCGCCTGCTTACGACAATGAGGCTAATGATGTAAATAACTCGGATCAGAGGATGAACCAGGGTTCTGAGAATATGCCTAGAGATTCTCAAATGAACCGGGGAAATAACCAGAATATGCCCTCAAATTCAGAGATGAATCGGATGAACGAGGGCTCTCATAATATGCCTAGCAATTCCAACATGAACCGGCAAAATGAGAATATGCCTAGTAGCTGCAACATGACCGGGCAAAATGAGAATATGTCTAGTAGCTGCAATATGAACCGGCAAAATGAGAATATGCCTAGCAATTCCAACATGAACCGGCAATCTACTATCATGCCGACTTCTGACCGAATCAATAGCAGCGACAGACAAAGTGCAACTTTCAGTTATGAAGATTGCTTTGTAACGCCGACGAGAGACAATTCATTTCCTGCTTTTTGCTCACAAGTAGTGCCGGCTTATGAGAATGAAGTTTCTGGTAGTAATAACTCGATGATGAACCGGCAAGCAAGCAGTTATGAACAAGACTCGATGATGAACCGGGTTTCTGAAAATCCCAGTAATGATTCTCGGATGAATCAGGGAACAGAAAATAGCCTCGAAGAAAATAATATGACCCCGGAAGTTGAGCAGATCATCGAAGATCGCAGCCGCGTTCCTGGTAGCTCAAATACGCCTGAAAATTCTAACCGTTCTGATCAAAATCTTAACCGTTCTGATGATGTAAACAGATCAAATGCGGTTAGTCAATCTGATCGAATGTTTATGATGCAAGCTGCACGCGATAACATGGCAGAAGTGCAACTAGGCCAAATGGCAGTGCAAAAAGCCAGCAGCGAAGCAGTACGCGAATATGGTCAGCGGATGGTGGATCATCATACCCAAGCTAATCGGGAATTGATGCAGCTTGCCTCTCAAAAAGGTGTAACTTTGCCTAGCGATATTGGCGATGAAAACCGAGAAATGATGTCTCGGTTGTCGCAACTTTCAGGGGCGGAATTTGACCGCACTTATATGCAAGAAATGGTGCGGGCACATAATAAAGATTTGTCTTTATTCCAACGCCAAGCACAAGACGGGCAAGACAGCGATCTTAAATCTTGGGCAGCCCAAAAAGTGCCCACACTTCAAAATCATTTAGCAATGGCTAGAAACCGTATGGAAGCTAACCGCAATAACGATGTTTACCGGTAAGGTCGGCTTCTGAAATAAGAGGGATTTTAAAACCCGGTTTTATTTAAACACCGGGTTTTTCTTTATTTATTTATCAAAGGATAAATTAAAAGGGCCGATAGCAAGGGAAGTAGAAGCTGCTGTTTTTTCTAAAACTTCTGTAATGGTGGGTAAATGAACAAAATCAACAGCTTGAGGGGAACTAAAATGAATTTCTCCAGGTTCTTTTCCCGACTCTGAGCTAATAATAAATAATCGCAATGAATAGGAATCGCCGCGATTGATAGGACGCAAAATAAAATCGAGTTCGCTTTTTGGCTCGGCAAAGCTGACAAAGGTTAGCTGCTCGATTTCGTGGGAGCGATCAGAGGATTGAGATTCGATATAAATTGCTGCGTCTTTTTCTGCCAAACTGACTCTTAACTTTAATTCTTCAAAGTCTTGAGTACCTTGATTGTTAAAGTGGATATCTGCTATCGAAATTTGCTCAAATTTATATTGAATGTCTCCATCTGACAAGGTAATTTGATGGGGAAGAAGGGATGCCCCAAGGGGGGAATTAAATTTAGTAAGAATATCTACTCGCCGCCCTATTCTTTGTAGTTTGTTGCCATTGGCAGCGATAATAAAATGCAGCAAAAAGCCTAAAACAGCGCTGCTAAGTAATGCTGATATAATGAGAACTATCGTGTACCAGTGCAAACCAGCCATTGTATTTTTTGAGGTTTTTAGAGTTTACATTTGAGCGGAAATTGCCGCTGCTTATGTTATTTTTTCTTAGTTTTTATAGCGAATTTAAAGACAAAATTCATCTATCCAGAGGCGGAATTGCTGCTTATTGATTTTTGGCAGCTAAAAGAAGCCATAAAAAAAACCCCAAACAGGGTTTTGAGAAGGAAGGCTTTTAAATTTATTGGGTTTGCCGGCGGTGGGGACTTATTAACATTTCATGGGCATCGGGACGCTGACAAACAATCATGGTATTGATATGTTGGCGTTCATCATTGCGGATGGCAACAAAGACATCATAAAGTGTTTCAATGTGGGGCCGGCGTTCGCCCACCGGCTGCGAAGATTGAAACTCATCAAACATATAAAGATCGCCGTTTTCATAATAATCAATAGCAATTTGGGGGGCCGGTTTGCCTTTGAGTTCCTCTTCGTGATTTTTTAAAAAAATATCGTAGGCTTCAAAGGCTTTTTCTTCGATTAATTGATTAAAATGATAAGCTCTGCGGGGCGCAATCATATAAACAAAAACCAACATCCAATAATAAATAAATACCAAAATCCGAGAAAGCAGCCGGTCTAGCCAAAATTCATTACCTCCTTGCGATTCAATAATTCGCAGGTGGTGTAACTCGTTCCAAGATTGAGCAAAATGAATTTTTAACCAATCTGTATGTTTCCATGCACCCATGCTTTCATATAAATGCAGCACAGATAAATAGGAAAAATAGGGAACGCGAGCTATCGTTTCCAACAAATAAAACCGCGCAAAAGGACGGCTTTGGTAAAGTTTACTCAAAATAAACTCTAAGAAATTAACGAGGAGTTGCATAATTTGGGTTTCTTCTTATCGGCAACGAATGGGCGTTCCCTTCTTGGGCTTTTTAAACAACGGCTTGCAGTTCCGTTTCTTCGAGAATAATGGTTGTTTCAAAACCAATGCGACCAAAGGATGGTTCTGGCCCCATGTCCATTTGGACGGCATAAGTCCAGGTATTAGAAACCGGTTTATAGCTGATGATTTTTCCGATTCCTCCGGCAAAGGACACCGTTTGTTTTTGATTAAAACGGCGGTTTTTGTTTGATTTCTTGGTGCTCATAAAAGTTCAAGATAAAAAGTTTACACTTTGAGGATAAAAACAGGCCGACCCTACCAAGAAGCCTAGCCTTTCGCCTTAGCGATTTTTGTTTTCTGCCTTCAGTCTTACGCTAACAACTTTTGGGAATTATGCCTTCTATCACAAGAAATAAGCCGGTTAGTAAAATCTCAAAAACCCGGTTTCTCGCTCGAAACCGGGCTTTTCGTAAAACTAAGAACAAACGGCAAAGTTACGGCTTGAGAACCACCTTAATACAGTTGTCTTTTTTGTCTTTAAAAATCTGGTAGCCGTGTGGCGCTTCGTCTAATTTGAGCCGGTGAGTAATCACAAAAGTCGGGTCAATTCTACCGTTTTGGATGTGTTCAAGCAAGGGCTTTAAATAGCGATGAACATGAGTTTGTCCCATTTTAAAAGTCAAGCCTTTATTAAAGGCAGAACCAAACGGAACTTTATCAAGAAAACCACCATAAACTCCTGCCAAAGACATCGTACCGCCTTTGCGACAGGCAACAATGGCTTGACGCAATGCAGTAGGCCGGTCAGTTTCCAAGCGAACGGCTTGTTTTACTTTGTCATAAAGTGCCATTGCATCGGTGCCGTGTGCTTCCATTCCCACCGCATCCAAACAAGAATCGGGCCCCCGTCCGCCGGTCATTTCTTTAAGTGCTTCACCGGCATCTATTTCTTCGTAATTAATCACTTCGGCGCCGTTTTGTTCTGCCATCAGCAAACGTTCAGGAATTCTATCAATTGCAATCACCCTTTCTGCACCTAATAAAAAGGCACTTTTGATTGCAAATTGACCCACCGGCCCACATCCCCAAATAGCAACAGTATCCCCAGGTTGGATATTACAATTTTCTGCCGCCATATAGCCGGTAGGAAAAATATCTGTCAGAAACAAAACTTGCTCATCCGTAAGACCATCAGGAACTTTAAAAAGCCCAACATCGGCAAACGGAACCCGTGCATATTCTGCTTGTCCGCCGGCATAGCCCCCAAACAAATGCGAATAGCCAAAAAGTGCAGATGGTGAGTGACCATACATTTTTTCTGCCGCCAAAGCATTCGGGTTTGAGTTATCACAAAGAGACGTCAAATCTCGCTGGCAAAAAAAACAACTTCCGCAAGCAATTGTAAACGGCACCACCACGCGGTCGCCGATTTTTACATTATTAACGCCACTACCAACCTCGACAACTTCCCCCATAAATTCGTGACCGAGAATATCGCCTGCTTGCATACTGGGAATAAACCCGTTATAAATATGCAAATCCGAGCCACAAATTGCCGTTGAAGTTATTTTGACAATGGCATCACGAGGGTTAATAATTTTTGGATCGGGAACCGTATCTACCCGCACATCATTGGAACCATGCCAGCAAACAGCTTTCATCTGAGTTTTCTCCTTTTTTGTAGTTGATCTTTAGCCGAATTTTGTAGATTTTTGAGCCAAAGCAACTACGAACCTGGCAATGCTTGTTTGACGCTTTCTACTGTTTCTTGGATGCTTTCTTCAATTGAATGGATAAACTCTTTAGTTTCCGGTGCAATCGGTTGGTCAAGATTGAGTTTTTCTCTCACATTATTGGCAGTTTCTTTTAAAGGCGGTTTGCTGGTAATTTCAGGAATATTTGGGGTCGGAATTTTGGTGGTGCTATGGTCAACTTGATACTGTGTAGCTTCAGGAGTGGTGAGCGCAGTGGCCTCCAAAGGATTATAACCAAATACCGAAGCAATTAAAAACGTAACGGCAATAAGAGAAGCAGTTACCAAAGCACGAAACTGGCTATTTTGCAACCAAGAAAATAAACGATTCATAAGAGACTCCTTTTGATGTTTGGAAAAAATCATGCGAATTATTGGCGACCGGAAGGGCTTTCATTTGTAGCAATTTCCCCGGTTTCCATCAGTTGTTTAAAGCGGTACAAATCCTCAGAAATTTGAATTTCTGGTTCCTCACCAAACAATTTGGCAAAAGTTGCAGTAATTGCACCCCCAGGCGGGTTATATTCCATCACTACTTTAACTTCTGTACCGCGTCCTGCGCTTGCCGGTTGAAAACGTACAAAGCCGCTATTTTCTATGTCGGCATTTTCCACCGAACCCCAGGCAATTAATTTGTTTTCCTGCTCGTTGATGATTTCTGCATCCCATTCTATCGTTCCACCTAATGGCGCTTTGGCAATCCAATGAGAACGCCTTTCATCCCACACTCGCACATATTGCAGGTGCTTCATAAATGTGGGTAAATTCTCGAAGTTTCGCCAAAATCGATAAAGCTCTTCGGCTGGCTTATTGATGGTGACAGTTTTTTCAACGCGGATGCTTTGATTGAGGTTTTTTTCCACTGTATTGATGAGGCTATTTTTGCCGGTTGTCCCGTGATAAACCAAGCCGGTGCCGGCCAGCGCCATCAATGCACCACGCAAAGAACGCTGGCTTAAACCCATTAATACCAGCGCCCCTCCGCCTATTAACGATGACCATTTTTCAGTATCGCTGACATTGGTTGCTTCTGGTTGGTTGTTAGCGGGTTTTGCAATTTCCATAGCCTGTTTCCCCCTTTTTTTTTAATGGTATGTCTCCGATTAATTTTTGAATTCAAACTAAAGTAATAAATCAATAGGGCTAATTAAAATATCATCGCTCTTGCTCCAGCTTGGTTAGCTAGAATCTCAGAAAGTTTAAGACTTAAGAAATATTACCAAAGGCAGAGATTTTAAACTAACAAAGTTTGTGTAACTAACAACTTCAACAAACCAAGACCAGAAAACCAGATGAGCAAGGCCGGTTCGTTTTGCTTGATATTCCAAAAGGTTGATGTAAGTTGATGAGAAAATTTGTTGCAATAGTTAAGGAACTGAAATCAAATGGAGTTTAGTCAATGCGTAAATTAAATATTGGTTTAAGCGATGAAGCCCGTCAAGGCGTAACAGAATTACTCAATCACGATTTGGCCGATGCCTATTTGTTGCTGATCAAAACCAAAAAATACCACTGGGATGTTGTTGGCCCACAATTCCGCTCGCTGCATCAATTGTGGGAAGAACACTATGAGGCTTTAACTATCAATATTGACAAACTCGCTGAACGGGTGAGAACGTTGGGCGGTTATCCTATAGGCACTGCTGAAGGGTTCTTGAAATACGCTTCAATTAAAGAACATATTGGCGACTTGCCTTTGGCAACGCAAATGGTATCGCGTTTGGTAGATGACCACGAGCAAATTATCCGCAATCTCCGCGAACATATTAACCAATGTGATGAACAATACAAAGATCAAGGTACGGCAGATTTTCTCACCGGCCTGATGGAACAACACGAAGAAATGGCCTGGATGTTGCGCTCATTTATTGAAGGTGAATCTCTTTCTCCTGATGGTCAAAAACCCGAAGCCAAAACCGCCACAGCTTCTCACGCCTAATTTATTTTAGGAAAAAGGCAAAAAAACCCGGTTTCTTAAACAGCCGGGTTTTTGGATCTCTGGTTGTCTGGTTTTTAATTTAACCCATGAAAAATTTTGATTATTCTTTAGATTTTCAAACCATTGATTTTCGCAACTCACCTCATCTTTATCGCGTCGGCAAAGGAGAGCAAGGAGTTTTATTAGTGGAACCTTATAAATCAGAAATATTGCCTTATTGGCGATTTAAAACTCCCGAAATTGCCAGAGAATCAAGCGAGAAAATTTATGAAATGTTTTTAAATTATCTCGAAAACGATGATTTTGTGGGCGCGGATATGGCCCGGAAGTTTTTGCAAATGGGTTATACCCGCTCTCGTCGGTATGCTAACCACAAAACCGGCAGAAAATACGCCAAAAATCCCCAAAAAGAAGCAACAAAAGCAGCCGAAAAACAGGCCCGACAAGAAATTTTACCCAATCAAGAAGATCCAATCAAAGCCGCCTCCGCAGAAATTTTTAAACAAAAATGGCTACAGGCAAAAAGCAATAAAAAATATTTAGCCTTACTGCAAAAACATCAACAAATGTACGAAACACAAGAAACTGCGGGGCCGGTTTTCCCCTAAGCCAGCAGAGTACCGGCCCCTTCCGTCCAGATGTCCCATTTACCTTGCTTCAAAATTCTTAACGTAAATTCTCATCAAATCGATTTACGCTAACAACTTAAGTGGCTTTTTTATCTGGGGCCGCCAATTATAGTCCAGCAAGCATTGATTTAGTTGAGCAATTTAGCATGAGCAGCAATTTAGCGACCAAACTGCGTGAGGGAACCAAAAAATCTCACTCGATGGCAGAAAATGTTGGTTTTGTCAAGTGCTTCTTAAAAGGCGTTGTCGAAAAAAATTCATACCGCAAGCTGGTGGGCAACCTCTACTTCGTGTATAGCGCGATGGAAGAAGAAATGGAACGCCACCGCAATCACCCGATAGTTTCCAAAATTTATTATCCAGAACTTAACCGCAAAGCCAGCTTAGAGCAAGATTTGGCATACTACTACGGTGCAAACTGGCGTGATCAAGTAGTGCTTTCAAGCGCAGGACAAGCCTACGTTGAACGCATTCGCGAAGTTTCAGCCACCGCCCCAGAATTGTTGGTAGGACACTCCTACACCCGCTATCTGGGCGACTTGTCTGGCGGCCAAATTCTCAAAGGCATTGCCGTGCGAGCCATGAACCTAAGCGAGGGTGAAGGCACCGCTTTTTATGAATTCAAGGATATTGCCGACGAGAAAGCCTTTAAAACTACCTACCGGCAATCAATGGATGAGCTACCCATTGACGAAGCCACCGCAGATCAAATCGTCGATGAAGCCAACGATGCTTTCGGTATGAACATGAAAATGTTTAACGAACTCGAAGGCAACCTCATCAAAGCCATTGGTCAAATGTTGTTTAATACCCTAACTCGCCGGCGCACACGGGGCAGCACCGAACTCGCCACTGCTGAGTAAATCTCAAATCGTCTTTGATAATAACCGGCCTTCAGCTATCTGCATTTAGCTTATTGTTAAGTGTGAATAGGGGAGGGCCGGTTTGCTTTTGGCAGAAATTTAGGAATGAGTGAAGGCGAAAGGGGAGTAAGACATTGCTGAGAATGAAAATTTTTAGCAAGCAGTAAGATAAACACACCGGCCCTACTTTGTCGAGGAGCAAGACTCATGGCTTTATATAAAAATCCCATCTATGGCTTTTGTATCCTTTTATCCCTACAACTCCTCACCCTCCCCACAAAAGCCGCATCCGTCGCTATCGAGTCCCTGACAAACCCCAAATTAAGCCAAGACATTCCCGAACCAGTAGGCCCAGGCACACCAGACCGCAGCGTACCGGGGGGAACTTTTGTTCGCTTTGAGCCACCCGCCAACGTCCCAGGCTTTTTTGGCCCTCCTAGTAATATAGCCCCTAGACCCCAACCTCCTAGTAACTCTGCACCTACACCTGCTCTACCTCCTCTGGAGCATCGTTGTCAACCGGCCACCCTGCTTTTACCCTTTGGCAACATTGGCTTAACAGCATCCGAGTATCCCACCTTTTTTGTTGGCGTTACCCGCTATGCCAAAAATGGGACATTTATTTTATATGATGAAGCCGGCCAGCAAATTTATGAAACGTCAATTCCCCTCAATGAAAACCTTGGTTTATTTGCCATAAATTTACCAAAAACAGCCCCCGGCCTAGAAATTGATAAAAATTATAGGTGGTCTTTTACCCTTCTCCACAGCGAAACAAAACAACCAACTGCCGAAGGTTGGATCAGGCGCATCGAAATTGACAGCAACCTTCAGGCAAAACTAAATCAATCAACTCCCCTAGAACGTGCCGCTTTATACGCCCAAAACGGTATTTGGTTCGATACCCTTAGTACCCTTGCTCAGATGCAGGGGGAGGAACCCAAAAACACAATATTCGTCAACGAATGGCAAGCATTACTCAAATCGCAAGGGCTAGAACAAGTCGCCCAAATGCCTTTAAATTGAGCTAAAAACCTGGAAAAATAATCACAAATTCCCCACGCTAAGAAAAAATATCATGTTTGGCCTAAAAACCCTGTTTTATGCGAGTATTTTTGCTTTATTTTCTACGCAAATTTTTAGCCTATCCGTAAAGGCCGGTATCCAGCCCCAAGACCTCCGAAAATTAAGCCAAGAGATCCCCGAACCGGCCGGCCCAGGAACTCCCAGACGCAGTGTACCGGGGGGAACCTATGTGCGCTTTGAGCCACCGGCAGAAAGCCCACCAACGCGGGGAATAGACATCCGGCGACAGTTTGGTAGATGTCCTGGGGCACCCACCAGATCGCCTGATCCAGTAACCGGCGCAGAAATCATCACTCCCTCACTAACTCCGCTTCTGCCACCTACAAATATAGGCTTAACTTATGCAGCGCATCCAACATTTTTTATTTATATTCCACCGGCAAGTTTAGCGGGGCAATTAATCTTACAAGATGAAGCCGGCAATGACCTTGAGGAAATAGATATTCCTGTCAATGAAAAAGGCGGTGTGATAGGCGTAACTTTGCCAAAAAACGCTTCACCTTTAGAAATTGGTAAAAACTATCGCTGGTTTTTTGTTCTGGTTTGTGATCCAAAAAACCGCGAGAATGACCGAACCGTTAGCGGTTGGATCAAGCGTATTGAAATTAACCCTATTTTTAAAGGGGAATTAGAAAAAGCAAAAGGTTTAGAACAACCAGCTTTATATGCCCAAAATGGTATTTGGTTTGAGACTCTCAGTAGCCTTGCTCAAATGCGTCTGGATGAGCCCACAAACCCAACCTTTACAACAGAATGGGAAGAGTTACTAAAATCTGTCGGGCTACAAACTATCGCCGAAATGCCTTTAATTGCGCCACAATAGCAGTGAATAGCAATTTAAAATAGGTAAGGCTGCCTATGTGGGCAAAACTAAAAAAAATTGTTTGGGAAGGGCGCTGTGTTTTAATTGCAGCGCCCACTATTGCTGCACTAACAATTGGCCTACGTTTAACCGGCCTTTTACAATTGTTAGAATGGGCTGCTTATGATCAGTTTTTTCGTTTGCGTCCACCCGAACCTCCTGATCCTCGAATTGTGATTGTTGCAATTAATGAACCGGATATTTTACACGCCGGTCAGTGGCCGATTCCTGATGCAATGTTAGCTGATTTGCTAATAAAAATTAACCAACAAAACCCGCGAGCAATTGGGTTTGATTTGTTTCGTCCGTTTCCGGTGCAACCAGGTTCAAAGGCTTTAATTGATGTGTTTAAAACAACTCCTAATTTGATTGGGGTTGAAAAATTGGTGCCTGATCGGTATGGGGCTGTGATTGCTCCACCGGCTGTTTTAGCCCAAAAAAATCAAGTGGCGGCAATTGATTTTATTTTAGATGGTGATGGGAAGTTGCGGCGGTCTTTAATTTCTCTTAAACCAGAGGGAAAAAAGACCAAATCATCGCTGGGGACAAAGTTAGCTTTGATGTATTTAAATCCTGATATTAAATTTGAGGTTTTAGATGCTCAGAAACAAGTTTATCAGTTAGGAAAAATTAGGTTAGAACCGTTTGAGGAGAATGATGGCGGCTATGTGGGGAGTGATAGCGGTGGATATCAAGTTTTGGTGAATTTTCGAGGGGCACCCGGAAGTTTTAAAACGGTGTCGATGACGGAGGTTTTGAAAAATGAAATACCGGCGGATACCTTGCGAGATAAAATTGTTTTGATTGGTTCGACGGCGCAAAGTTTGCGTGATTTTTTTATTACTCCTTTTGGCAAAAGTGTGTTTGCCATTCCTGAACCGATGACGGGGGTAGAAGTTCATGCAAATGTAACGAGTCAGCTAATAAGTGGGGCGTTGGATGGACGTTCTTTGATTCAGGTTTGGGATGAGCCGGTGGAGTGGTTATGGGTGTTTGGTTGGTCTTGGGTGGGGGCAATTTTGGGGTGGGGTTTTCGGGCGAGCCGGTGGACAATTTACGGCTTAATTTTGGCGGGGGGAGTTTTGTTTGCTGTGACGTTTTTCTTGTTTTTAGGGGGGTGGTGGGTGCCGGTGGTGCCGGCGTTTTTAACTTTAGCGGGATCGGCTATTTTTATTACTGGTTATATTGCGGTAATGGAACGAGAAGACCGCCAAATGATGATGAGTTTATTTGGCCGTCATGTGTCACCAAAAATTGCGGAGGCAATTTGGCAACAACGCGAACAATTATTGAAACAAGGGCAAATTTTTGGGCAAAAAATGACAGCAACGGTGTTGTTTACAGATATTAAGGGGTTTACTTCAATTGCTGAAAATACAGACCCAGAAACTCTGATGCTATGGTTGAATGAATATATGAATGCTATGGCGGAATTAGTGCTAGAAAATGAGGGGGTAATTGATAAGTATATTGGGGATGCCATTATGGCTTTGTTTGGGGTGCCGGTGCCGCGTAATACAGACGCAGAAGTGGCGGAAGATGCCCTGGCGGCGGTATCTTGTGCGCTGGCGATGGCAGAAAGGTTAAGAAAGTTAAATCAAGACTGGAAAAAACGCGGTTTGCCGGTGATTTGTATGCGGGTAGGAATTGCTACGGGTACGGTGGTGGCGGGGAGTTTAGGAAGTATTCACCGGCAAGATTATACGGCAATTGGTGATAGTGTGAATGTGGCGGCGCGTTTAGAAAGTTATGATAAAGATATAGGGAAAAATAGTCTTTGTCGGATTTTAATTTCTGAGGATACTTATCAATATATCAAAGAGCAGTTTTATGCTGAGTTTTTGGCGCGGGTGAGTTTAAAAGGTAGGAAGCAAGCTATTAAAATTTATCAGGTGCCGGGGTGAGTGGTGAGTAGGGGATGGATTTTGATGAACCCGCCCCTATCTTCCAATATTATTCAAAACAGTAATGCTTTCTCACCGGCACCCGAACATTCCAACTGCAAGACATCCCCGCCGGAAATGTCACCAAATCACCTTTGCCCATCGAAACCGGCTCACCATTCTCAGGCGTAACAATTACATCCCCTTCTAAAAAATAACAAGTTTCCGCATCCTCATACGTCCAAGGAAACTCTGAAATTTCTTTTGTCCAAATTGGCCAACTAAAAACTCCTAAATCTTTAAGCCGGCTTTCTCTGACATTTCGCTCAATTTTTATTTGCGTTGATTGTTCAACAGCCATTTTTTTTACTCCTAACCCAAACTGACAATTAGATTACCATAAATTTTCCAACGCAGATGCACACAAATAAATTATCTGTGTGCATATCGGTACATTTTTGGCTAAATCTTATTATCTTTCCAGCGAATCTTAACTGTAAATTGGCCTTGGTACACCGGCCCCTAATGTTTCTGCATTGCCATTCTTCTACAATGTCGGCATCTTCAAACTTGAAAAAATTAGTCTTGTCTTTTCCCTCGAAGGAAATAAAATAATCTCCCAACCAACAAAGCATTTTTTGCTGCGAAATTTTAGGCAAAAGACTGAAGATCCAAACCGCACTCATCCACCAGGTAACACATAGCCCGGAAGCGCAAACCCATCAACTGATCATAAAGCGGGTTCAACTTGCACATAGGCGGAATATGACCGATTTTGCGACCAAACACCACAATATCACGAGCAAAAGGACACTGAGCAGGAATTGCTTTATACAAAAATTCAGCCAACTGGCGATCCCGAATTTCCAGGCCATCCAGCCGAGTTCGCAGCGGCTTCAACAAATCTAATTTGCCACTTTGATCAGCTTTGAAATTCCCCAATATTGCCGAAAAAGCAGACAGCAGAGTAGGAGTGTTTTCGTTGGTGCAAATCATAGCATTTTCCTCAATTATTCAAGAAACGAGAAAGTTATTTAATGGAACTTGCGCCATCTATTTTTATATTGACACAAGAGCCGGTGAATCGTTCCCTCTCACTCAAACAAAAGTCCAAACGTTGCGATAAGTTTTAATTAACTTTCCAGACTTCAGGCAGCGCGAGGCGAGAGATTGATAAAATTTGGCTAATTTTTGGTGGGAGTTTACTTATAAAAGCTGGAAAACAACCTCCACCCATCAAACCCACCGATTAGATTTATTAAACTTATCTAAAAGGCCAGTTTGCCAAACCTTTCTTCAAATCCTCTCTATATCCTATTTAAAAACTTTCATTATCAAACGAGCAGTACCTTTCGGCATATTTTTTCCCCCACTCCCTATTACTCCTTATTAAATAGATAAGCCAAATTAAGGCCAATTTCCACTGAGGAGGTAAATATTCGCCCCCCCCAATTGGCGGAGGATAAAAACAAGAATAGCCCCTCAAGGGACGGCGATAAAAGCACTAATCACCATTTTTGCCCCAGGGGAGAGAGAATCTCAGAGCAACCTCCCCCCGTTTTTAAGGGGGAAGGCAAAATCAACCAGACAAAATTAGAGGCTAAATTTTGTTAAAAAACTTAGTTCCTCTGACAAATATTTTAGGCTTCGACTTTGACACCGCGCCAAAATGCGACATAACCTTCTATGTTTTTGGCGGCATCTTTTGTTTGGGGATAATACCAAGCGGCATCTTTATTTACTTGCCCTTCAACTTCAACATTGTAATAGCTGGCAACACCTTTCCAGGGGCAAGTTGTGTGGGTGTTGCTGTCTTTAAAATATTCGCGGTTGATGGCGGATGGGGGAAAGTAATAATTTCCTTCCACTACTTCACATTGGTTGCTTTCGGCTAAGGTTGCTCCGTTCCAAGTTGCTTTAGGCATGGTTCTTTTTCCACAAAACTGCTCGTATTTATATTGTGCCGGAGAAATGTTGGAAAAGTAAAGGCTGTGAGGGGAAAAAAACGGATAAATAGGCCCAAAACTGCTTTGAGGATAAGGGGTTTGGAAGATTTTTTAACCGCATCCTATAGCAGATGTATAGCAGGCAAGATGCCTGCTCCACAGATAGGTTATCTGTGTGCATCTGTGGTTAAGTTTTTTTAGAAGCAGCAAACCCATCTGCTATAGGATGCGTCCATCTGCGGTTAATAAAAATATAAAAATATGAAAAGTTTAAAAGCGCTGGGGGATTTTTTGGGTGGGGTTTGCTGTTAGATGGCGGCTTTCAGGTGCATTCTTGCGGCTGGACAAAATAAGCACAAATCATGGGGTTTAAGGGCAGATTTTATGCAGTTGCACTCAGTTAAGCTTTGATTGGTTAGGGGACATATAAAGTTACTGTCTAAGGCAATGGTGGTGTCTACACCGGCATCTTTGAGAGGTGCGGTTTTTTCTGAATTAATTAAATACAGATGTCTTTGGTGATGCCGGTAGGATGGATGTTGCCAGATGGGAACTAACATTTTATTTTTATGAATATAATACTGGCGGGCTTTGTATTAATTTAATTTTCAACAATTCCAGCAATTAACAGGATCTTTGCTTGGCTTTTCTTGAAGGCCAAAAAGTAGCCGTTTTTTTGCTTTGAAAATCTGCCGATCAAAAATATGCAATCAAAAGTTCCCTCACGGCCTAAAATAAGTGAAGGTTCCCGATTTCTAAAATGGCAATGTCAGCACCCATCCCTCAACAGCCCCGCTCGCCTTTGGCGATAGAACAAGCGCTAAAACAATATTTTGGCTATGATTCTTTTCGCCCCGGACAGCGCGAAATTGTCGAAAATGCCCTTTCTCAGCGGGATTCTTTGATTGTTATGCCCACCGGCGGCGGTAAATCTTTGTGTTTTCAGTTACCATCTTTGCTCAAAGCTGGACTGACGGTGGTGGTTTCTCCTTTGATCGCTTTAATGCAAGATCAAGTTGAAGCTTTACAAAATAACGGCATTGGGGCGACTTTTCTTAATAGTACCTTGTCTTTTGATGAAGTCCGCTCACGCGAACAAGCTATTGTTGAGGGCAAAATTAAATTGCTTTATGTGGCACCAGAACGTTTGGTTTCGGAAAGATTTTTAGCTTTTCTTGATTTTATTCACGCCCGCATGGGGATTTCTAATTTTGCTATTGATGAGGCTCATTGTGTTTCTGAATGGGGGCATGATTTTCGCCCGGAATACCGGCAACTGCAACAACTGCGAAGCCGTTATCCGGGGGTGCCGGTGATGGCGCTTACTGCGACTGCGACGGTGCGAGTTCGTCAAGATATTATTCAACAATTGGCTTTGCAACAACCTTTTATTCATATTGCCAGTTTTAACCGGCCTAATTTATATTACGAAATTCGTCAAAAAACTAAAACTTCCTACCGGGAAATATTACAAATTCTTCAAAAAAACAAAGGCAGTGCGATTATTTATTGTTTGAGCCGGCGTAAAGTTGATGAACTTGCCGAAAAATTGCAACACGATAAAATCAAAGCTTTGCCCTATCATGCCGGCATGAATGATGACCAAAGAAGCCGCAATCAAACTCGTTTTATCCGTGATGATGTGCAAGTTATTGTGGCTACAATTGCCTTTGGGATGGGCATTAATAAACCTGATGTGCGAACGGTTATTCACTTTGATATTCCCAAAACTTTAGAAGGCTATTATCAAGAAGCGGGACGCGCCGGCAGAGATGGAGAACCGGCCCAATGTATTTTATTTTTTGGCTATGGCGATTTAAAAACAATTGAGCATTTTATTGAAGAAAAATCCGACCCCCAAGAACAACGCATCGCCTATCAACAATTACGCCGTGTTGTAGATTATGCCGAGGGTACAGAATGCCGCCGCACGATTCAATTAAGTTATTTTGGTGAACAATTTCCTGGCAATTGTGAAACTTGCGATAATTGCCGGTTTCCCAAACCTTTACAAGATTGGACAATTGAAGCCCAAAAGTTTCTTTCTTGTGTGGCTCGCTGTAAAGAACGTTATGGCATAAATTATATTATTGAGGTGTTGCGTGGTTCCAAAAAAGAAAAGATTTTGCAAAATAGACACCATGAATTATCCACATATAGTATTGGTAAAGATAGAACAGAGGATGACTGGAAACTGTTAGCTAGAACCCTGGTTCATCAAGGCATGGTGGATCAGACAACCGATGGTTATTCAGTGTTGAAATTGAATGCTCTTAGTTGGGAAATTTTTCGTAATCAACGCAAGGTTTATGTAGCGGTGACAGTCAAGGCCGGTGCTTCCCAAAGCAGGGAAAGACCCTTTTCTCTGGAAGAAGACTCTTTGCTGGAAATCTTGAAAAATTTACGCAAACGTATTGCGGATATTCAAGGCGTTGCCCCCTATATGGTGTTTGCAGATTCAACTTTGAAACTGATGGCAAGACAACGGCCTCAAACTTTAGATGCTTTTGGAGAATTATCAGGGGTGGGTAATTATAAATTATCGCTTTATGGGGAGAGATTTGTAGCCGAGATTAAGGCTTTTTGTCAAGAAAATAATTTGAGTTCGCCGGCACCTGAGCCGGTGTTCAAAGCAGCAGCCGTAGCGGTGCAAGATGGGGAGGTTTCTTTTACGCACTTGCAAACTTTAGAATTACATAAACAAGGATTTAATCTGGAAGAAATTGCTCGAAAACGCAATTTATCGACGGTAACTGTGAGCGGACATTTGGCAGAATTGCTGGAAATGGGACAGCCGGTAGATTTAGATAATTTGGTGGAAAAAAGCCGCCAAGAAGTGATTATCGAAGCAATGGAATTGATAGGCACTGATGCTCTTAAGCCGGTGTATGAATATCTGGGGATGGAATATCATTATGATGAGATTCGTTTGGTAAAAAGTTGGTGGCTCACTCAACGCAAAATTAAGCAATCTCAACCGAGTGCTACACAGTTAGAAACTTTAGAGTTATTTGAAAACCAACAACTCTCGCCAGAAGAAATTGCCGAGCAAAGAAAGATTAGAGTCACAACAATTATTCGACATTTGACAGAATTAATTGAAATGGGACAGCCGGTGGATATTGACAGGTTAGTGCCCAAAAATCGGCAGCAGAAAATCCGAGAAGCTTTTAAAATTGTGGGTTCGGAATCTTTTGGCAAAGTTCGGGAATATTTGGGTTTAGGCTATAGTAATGCGGAAATTCGCTTAGTCAGAGGGAAGTGGCGACGTGAGAATTCTCAATGAGCATCATATTTTAAAAATCAAATACCTCCTTACCATGAGTGCAGGTTGAACAACTGTCCTAAAACTGGCATCTTTCGGAAGTAACATTTTCATACTAAAGTTAGAGATAAAAAATCACCAAAAAAACTATGAACCTTTCTAGTGCATATAATGCCTATCAATTGAGCGACGAAGAACGCACCAACCTCAGCCGGCTTGCCGACTATACCTCTGTGCAGTCGATGCCGGAAATTTGGCCTTTGGCGGCGACACGGTTTAGCGATACCATTGCTTTATCTGATCCGCACGCCAAAATTCCTCTCAAATTAACTTATGCAGAATTAGCCCAAAAAATCAAAGAATTTGCCACCGGCCTGCAACAATTGGGTTTAGAACCGGGGGAAGATTTGATTCCTACCCGTGTTGCTTTGTTTGCAGATAACAGTTGCCGGTGGATGATTGCTGATCAAGGAATTATGGCTGCCGGTGGTGCAAATGTGGTGAGATCCTCCCAGGCAGATACCCAAGAATTACTTTATATTTTGGAAAATAGCGGTAGCACCGGCCTGGTGGTGGAAGATTTAGCTACCCTGAAAAAATTACGCCATAAATTAGATGAATTACCCATAAAATGGGTGGTTTTATTAGCCGATGAAATGGCCCAAGAAGAAACTTTAACGGTAAAAAACTTTAGCCAAATTATGGCAGCGGGGGCCGGCAAATCTTTAAAATTTTTTAAACATACCAAAGACACTTTAGCAACCTTGCTTTACACTTCGGGAACCACCGGCCAACCAAAAGGCGTAATGCTGACACACGGAAACTTGCTGCATCAAGTTACCACTTTGGGAAGCATTATTACACCAAAAGCCGGTGAATGTGTGCTGAGTATTTTACCTACTTGGCACTCCTATGAACGCAGCGCTGAATATTTTTTGTTGTCCCAAGGTTCTACCCAAATTTATACCAATCTTCGCAACGTTAAAGGGGATATCAAAGAATATAAACCGCATTATATGATTGGAGTGCCGCGACTGTGGGAATCGATTTATGAAGGCATCCAAAAACAACTGCGTAGTCAACCGGCCAATAAGCAAAAATTAGTTAAAAATTTACTTTCTTTTAGCCAGCAATATATTCAGGCGCGGCGTGTTGTAAAGGGGTTAACTTTGACAACTGAAATGCCTTCAGCGGCGGAAAAATTGAAAGCGACACTACAAATGGCGGCATTGTGGCCCTTACACGCTCTGGGCGAACGCTTGGTTTATGGCAAAATTCGGGAGGCGACGGGCGGACGCATCAAATATGTACTGAGTGGCGGCGGTTCCTTGGCGACTTTTTTGGATACTTTTTATGAGACGGTAGGAATTGAAGTGCTTGTGGGGTATGGGTTGACGGAAACTTCGCCGGTTTTGACCGCTCGCCGGTATTGGCATAATTTGCGGGGTTCGGCAGGCCGGCCTATTCCGGGCACAGAAATTAAAATTGTTGACCCCGAAACTCGCGCTCCTCTACCGACCGGCCAGCGTGGTTTAGTGTTGGCTCGCGGGCCGCAAGTCATGCGAGGTTATTACAAAAACGAAAAAGCCACGCAAAAAGCAATTGATGCTGAGGGGTGGTTTGATACCGGCGATTTGGGGTGGTTAACGCCCGGAAATGACCTTGTGTTAACAGGTCGAGCCAAAGATACAATCGTTTTAACCAATGGAGAAAACATCGAACCGCAGCCAATAGAAGATGCCTGTTTGCGGAGTCCTTACATTGATCAAATCATGCTTGTCGGGCAAGATCAAAAAAGTTTGGGTGCGTTGATTGTACCGAATGTGGATGCGGTGCGGGGATGGGCAGCGACACAAAATATGAATTTGGCGGAGGATGCGGCAGAGATCGACTGGGAACAGAAGAGTCTCCAAGACTTATTTCGCCAAGAATTGAATCGAGAGGTAAAAAATCGCCCCGGATATCGTGCGGATGACAGAATTGGGCCGGTGAGAATAGTTTCTCTGCCGTTTACTATTGAAAATGGCATGATGACTCAGACCCTAAAAATCAAGCGACCGGTGGTTATGGAACATTACCGCGATATGATTGACGGGATGTTTTCTTAAGTTCAAAATTGTTAAGTCATCCTAAGAGGAATTGTACATGGATGTGTCCAATCAATTAATGCTGAAACGAGCGATTACTGTGAAGGCGATTGTGACGCCTCGCTGGAAAGATGAAGCTCAACAGCAACTTCAAGCCCAAATCAACCAAATTGACAGCCAACTTCAACAGTTGGAAATGCAAGGCCAGCGGATGATTTCTGAAATTCAAAGACAATCTATACAGCCTCCTGGCCCGCAGGTACTCCAACAAATTGATAGTATTCAAGGACAGGTGAATCAACGCAAAAGCGAGTTACTTGAGCAAAAAAATCAAATTTTGCAACAGTTACAGCAAGTGCAAGTCTTAGAATTTGAGCAAGAAGTCAATCAAGGCCAAATTGAAAGTTTTTTCAACATTCAACGCGGCGAAAATTTGGTGCAAAAAATGCAGGTAGAAATTTTGCTGCGTGATGGAGTAGTTGAAGAAATTCGCGGCGATCTGTAGAGGGTAAATCTAACGCCTTGGCCCCTTTTCCCGACTGGGAAGGGGGTGTTTTTATTTTTGTGGTGGCTTGCCAACAAACCGGGTTTTAGGTTTCTGACCTCGACGCTAAGCCCTTGGCTTTCCCTTTTCAGGTAAAATGAAGTTTGCTTTGTTTTTGTAATATGTCGATTCGGAACGCAACACCACCATGATTCACGAAGTTTTCATGCCGGCTCTTAGCTCCACAATGACCGAAGGCAAAATTGTGTCTTGGGAAAAATCCCCTGGTGACAAGGTACAAAAGGGGGAGACGGTGGTGGTGGTCGAGTCTGATAAGGCGGATATGGATGTAGAGTCTTTTTATGAAGGCTATCTAGCGACGATTGTTGTGCCGGCGGGGGAGGCGGCGGCGGTGGGTTCGACGATTGCGCTTTTGGCGGAAACCCAGGAGGAAATTGAGGTTGCTAAACAGCAGGCTTCGGCTTCTTCTCCTGCTAAGGCGGCGACACCGGCCCCCCAAAAAGCTCCTGAACCGGTCGCGGCTGCTCAACCGGCTCCTGTGGCGGCTGCTGCACCCCAAGCTGCTACCCAAAATGGTCGCATTGTCGCTTCTCCCCGTGCGAAAAAGTTGGCTAAGGAGTTTGGCGTTGAGTTGCAAGGTTTACAAGGCACTGGCCCGCACGGTCGAATTGTCGCGGAAGATGTGGAAGCAGCAGCCGGTAAGGCAAAAGCTCCGGCTCCTGTGGCGGCTCCGGCTCCTGTGGCGGCAACACCGGCAACGCAAGTTAAAGCAACTCCAGCACCGGCACCGGTCACTCCGGGTCAAGTGGTGCCATTTAACACCCTGCAAAATGCGGTGGTGCGGAATATGGTTGCCAGTTTGGAAGTGCCTACTTTCCATGTGGGTTATACGATTACCACTGATGGTTTAGATAAGCTTTATAAGCAAATTAAATCCAAGGGTGTAACGATGACTGCGCTGTTAGCAAAAGCGGTGGCGGTGACGTTACAAAAACATCCCTTGCTTTATGCGAGTTACACTGAGCAAGGAGTGCATTACAACTCTGGAATTAATATTGCAGTGGCGGTGGCAATGGAAGGCGGCGGTTTGATTACGCCGGTTCTCCAAAATGCAGATCAGTTAGATATTTATTCGCTTTCTCGCAATTGGAAAGATTTGGTTGATCGGGCTCGCGCTAAACAATTGCAGCCGGCAGAATACAGCACCGGCACCTTTACTTTGTCGAATTTGGGAATGTTTGGAGTTGATCGTTTTGATGCGATTTTACCCCCCGGACAAGGTTCGATTTTAGCTATCGGTGCATCCCGTCCTACGGTGATTGCTAATGAAGATGGGATGCTTGGTGTACGCCGGCAAATGCAGGTTAATATTACTTGCGATCACCGGATTATTTACGGTGCCGATGCGGCGGCATTTTTGCAAGATTTGGCGAAGTTAATTGAGTCGAATGCTCAATCTTTAACGCTGTAATTTTTGATTGGCGTGGGGGCACGGGTTGGGGCTGGTACTCCTGCACGGCCCCTACATTTTTTAAAGATAGAGAGTTAAATAAAATTTGCTATTTTTGGTGAATGATTTAAAATAGCTAGAAATTGTAATTTCTACTAAATTTGTTTATAATACTTTTTGTTGGGAGTTTTTTTTAACCGCATCCTATAGCAGATAAACGCGGATAGGTTAATTGTTAAACTGGATTTGGTATTAGGTGCTATCAAGGAGTCGAAACAATGCGTGCAATGGTAATGATAAGTGCTGGAGAACCAGATGTTTTACAACTGCAAGAAGTTAGCAAACCGGCTATCGGAAATGAAAGAGAAGTTTTGGTAAAACTAAAGGCTGCGGGGATTAACCCAGTTGATACAAAACTCCGCAAAAAAGGTACATTTTACCCAGATAAAAATCCGCAAGTTTTGGGATGTGATGGGGCCGGTGTTGTCGAAGAAATTGGCAGCGGGGTGAGCAAATTTCAACCCGGAGATGAGGTTTATTTTTGTTTGGGTGGATTGGGTGGCCCCAAGGGAAATTATGCAGAATATGCGGTGGTGGATGAGCGATTTATTGCTAAAAAACCACAATCTTTAAGTTTTGCAGAAGCGGCGGCGGCACCTTTGGTTTTAATTACGGCGTGGGAATCTTTGTATGATCGCGCACGCTTACAAGCCGGTCAAAAAGCGTTAATTCATGGCGGTGCCGGTGGGGTTGGTCATGTAGCAATTCAACTGGCAAAATTGCAAGGTGCGGAGGTTTTGACGACGGTAGGAACGTCAGAAAAAGCGGAGTTTGTGCGGGGTTTGGGTGCTGATGTAGCGGTGCTTTATAAGGAAGCTGATTTTGTTAAAGCTACGTTAGATTGGACGAATGGCGAGGGGGTTGATGTGGCGTTTGATACGGTTGGAGGGGCGCTGTTTTTTCAAACGGTGCCGGCGGTGAAAATTTATGGCGATTTGGTAACAATTTTAGATATTGAACCGCAGTATGGAAATTTGAAGGAAGCAAGAATGCGTAATTTGCGACTAACCCAAGAAATTATGCTGACTCCGATGTTAAAAAATATGGTGGATGCGTTGCAAGATCAGGCAAAGATTTTACAACAATGTGCGCGGTTAATTGATGAGGGGAAACTGAAAATTAATTTGAGTAAAGCTTTTGCCTTGGCAGAGGCGGCGGAGGCGCATAAGTTATTAGAAGCCGGTTCTATGACGGGTAAAATTTCTTTAGTTATTGAGTAACCTGTAACCTCTCTCCCTACTACCTCGCCGGTGGTGGGGAGGGGGAAAAATTCAACAGCGAATAGAAGTTTGCTTGTTTTTATAAGTTTCCACTTAAGTAAGGCATAAGTTTTATCTCTAGGCATACGACCGTACTAAAGATTGTGGCAGTAAGATAGTTATCCTGAAGATTTTTTTGGTATTTTTTAAAAAAAAGTTTATAAAAGAGATATCCCCTAAATAAAGCCAACTATGATGAAGGAAACCAGGCTCCCCACAGAATTTGTTTACACAGTAGTGGCGATCTCTATCTTGCCATTCCTGCTAAATCTCGTAGGCATAAGTTTTGCTTCTCTACAACCTCCGTTAAACCCGTCAACTCTTCTTGATCTGAGCGCTTCTCAATTGTTCGATACGCTGCACCATTCTTTATTCGGCAGCTTTACCCACACCACCTTAGAATGGATAGCGATTTCTACAGCATTCCTTACAGGAGCTTTATCCTTTGCTCACTTTGCCATTAAACGCGATGTAGTGACTCCCATTATCGGGGTAGCGCTATTATTTGCGGGCAGCATGGATGCCTTTCATATCTTAGTAGCTGATCGCATGATTGAAGGTGTAACCAATAATGAAAACCTTGTGCCTTTTACCTGGGCGATTTGTCGTTTATTTAATGTCGTAATTTTGATTGTAGGGGTAGGGACTGTCTTAATCATCAAACCACAAAACGGGCGCGGCAATTTTAAAATTGTGGCTTTTGCCATTATCAGCTTTGGATTACTGGCATTGGCAACTATTTTGTTTGTTATGAATAGCCCGATTTTACCGACGACAATCTTCCCTGATCAGCTAATAAAACGCCCTTGGGATTTGATGCTTTTGGTGTTATTTATGTTTGCTGGCGCGGTGGTATTTCCCCAATTTTACGAGAGATATCCTAGCTTATTTTCTTATTCTTTGGTTGTGAGTACGATTCCGGCGGTGATCACACAAGTGCATATGTCTTTTGGGTCTACCGAGTTGTTCGATAATGATTTTAATGTCGGGCATTTCCTGAAAATAATTTGCTACTTAGTTCCGTTCATGGGGTTGATTTTAGATTATGTTCAAACCTATCGCCAAGAGGCAATGGTCATCAAGACACTAGCCAATTCTTCTACCTTACTAGCTAAAACTTTAGAACACCAAGAACAAATGGCAATCCAACAATCAGCAGCAGTGAATCAAACTACTAACACAATGAATGATTTAGGCAATTTTTCTCAAAAATCAGCACAGCAAGCACAAGTTGCGGCTGATACTGCTAAACAGGTATTGAATTTAGCAGAAATAGGGAAAAATGCAGTAAGTAATACCTTAGCAGATATGGCAAACCTTAAAGAAAAAGTAGGGGCTATATCTAAACAGATCATGCGTTTAAGTGATCAGACAACTTTAATCGGCAACATTACTTTGGCTGTAACAGACTTAGCAAATCAGACTAATTTGTTGGCTTTAAATGCCTCAATTGAAGCGGTTCGCAGCGGAGAGAATGGTAAAGGATTTGAAGTTGTGGCTAAAGAAATTCGTCAATTGGCCGATCAAAGTAAAAAATATTCCCAGGAAATTAATAGTTTAGCGACCGACATTAAAGCAGCGATTAATTCAACGGTCAAGGTTAATGCTCAGGGTAGTGAAACGGTAGATCAAGGGGTAAAAAATGCTCAATTTACTGCTGATACTTTTCTAAAAGTAGCCAAAGAGATTAACAGTATCGTGCTTAGTAGCCAGGAAATATATTTTCAATATAAACAGCAGGAAATTGCTATCCAGCAAGTAATTGATTCGATGAATTTTCTCAATGATGGAGTCGCCCATACTGCTACTGGAATTAGTGAGACTAAACTCGGTCTTCAAGACGTGGAGAAAGCTTTGTTACTTTTGGTTGAAACTTGAAATTATCTATCGACTAAAGAATAAGGGTGCTTTTTAGTAGGTCAAAGAAGTTGTTAGGGGCTAGAGAAGGAGATTTAAACAATGTCCTCCTAGCATATTTCCCTGGTGTCAAAAAAGAAAGTTGTAGTAAAGACGCGATGCCGGTCATACTCAAAAGGCAGGCGTAATCTGATTTCGCTTGTGATTTTATTGTTATTTACTTTATAATTAAGAAAAATGCGCTGGTTTATTCAGTTAGTAATTCTTGTTTTATTGGCCCTATTATTAGTGATTTTAGCAGCCAATCCAACCGCTTATGCAGCACAGCAAAACCGCACTCCCTTAACTTTAGAACTTCTTCAAGATCGCGTCAAGAACCAAACCTTAATAGACGGAAATCGCACCATTAATCTGCGAGAAACGATTATCGATTTACGGCCAAGCAATGCAGAATTTAGAGAGCAATTTTATCAAATATTAAAAACCCAACTCAACCGGCCCGGAACTCGCATCAATTTAGATTTGAGTTCTGCACTCATTCAAGGAGACTTCAATGGCAATGATTTAGGATTAAGATTACCTTTGCTTGGCGAATCATTATCCTCCCTATTTAGCCCCACAGAATTAGAACAACTCCAGCGAGATCGCCGCCGGTTATCTTCCTTGCAACAGCTATCACGTTCGCTGTTAGGAACCGAACTTATCGAACCGCTACAACTAACAGTTTTTCGCGGACAAATTAAACTACAGAAAACCCGTTTTGCGGGTAATTGTAATTTTAATAATACTTTTTTTCTCGAAAAGATTGAAGCACAAAATAGTCAATTTTTGCAGAGTGCCGGTTGGGTACAAACTCGCTTTAGCAAAAGCGCAAACTTTACCGGTGCCGTTTTCAACGAAGCAAATTTTCGCGGCAGTATCTTTTTCAACAAAGCCAACTTTAACCAAACGCAATTTTTAGATACAGCCAACTTTGCCGGCACCAACTTTGAAACCGGCGTCAGTTTCAGCCTAAGTAACTTCAAACAACCGGCAAAATTTAGTCGTTCTCACTGGCAAGGAAACGCCGATTTTTCTCAATCAATTTGGCAAGAAAGTGTAGACTTTACCAAATCAGAATTCAACCAAGCCTTATTTTTAAGTAATACCACCTTTAAAAACACCCTCTCCTTTCGCGGCAGCATCTTCAACCAACCCGTTAATTTACGCGGTGCAAGCATCTTAGATCGCGCTGATTTTAGTGATAGCGGTTTTGCCAAAAATGCTTTTTTAAACGTTGACAGCTTAACCTTTGACTCCAACAAAGCAAAAATTGTCGGCAATACCGGCGAAATAGGCAAAGAGCTTTTTGTGCCATCCATCCAAGGCAATGAAAACCTCCTCAGAAACTTAGTACAAAACTTTCGCTTACAACAACAAATCCCCGATGCTAACCAAGTTGAATACACCAAAGCTAAATTAAAAAGTAGGTTGATTTTTGAGCAAATTTTTGGAATTAACCTTAACACTACCTCCCGCGAAAACTTAATCAAAATAGGCTTTTCTCCCACCCAAACAGATGCCATCATATCCCGAAGAATAAAACAACCGTTTCGCAATTTATCAGAAATTTTAAACTTAGATTCTGTGGATCTAGCAACCTATGTAAAAGTCCGCGAAAAAATCATTGCTGGGGTGCCGGTTTTCCCTCGCATAGAAATTTTTTATCGTATCTCTACAGCCTTGGGATGGTTAAGTTTAACTGTAGTGTTATTATTGAGCCAATTTGGTACAAATTCCTCCTTAGTTTTCGGGATAGGAATAGTAGCTATCGCCTATTTTGGCTTATTATTTTGGTTAATAGATCGATGCCGGCGCCGCATCCCCAAACCTATCTTGGCAACCCAAAAAGAAACAATCTGGATATTAAGCAGTTTTTTATCTTTTGCCGGTGTTGGTTTACTCGCCATTTTTCGCAGCGCCGATCAACCTTGGCTAAGTTTAACTTGTTTAACCGTATTTTGCGGCCCAATACCCTTATTTTTAGTGATAGAATTATATCGTCGCGGACGCTACCACGACTTAATTAATGTCAGTTATTTTGTCGAGGAAGGCAGTTTAAGACAGCTACGGTTAATGATAGGAAGACTGCCAATTATTCCCCGCTTTCCCATGTTCCGAGAACGCTACTTGCCGCTGTTGTGGGATCGCGGATGGAATTGGCTAAACTACTATGATTTTAGTTTTAATAACTTCCTGAAAGTCGGTTTTAATGATATCCGTCTGCGAGATGAACATATCCCCGGATTAATTAGTACCTTAATTTGGTATCAATGGAGTTTAGGAGTGCTGTACCTCATCTTATTATTTTGGACACTTTCGCGCACTATTCCAGGGTTAAACTTATTGATTTATTTGAAATAAATTTACCCCAATGATACCAACAAAGGAACTTTATCTACATCCCCTATAAGATTGATCAAAGTATCCTCAGCCACAGCTTTAACTACATTTACACTCACAGAATTACCCAATTGATAATAAGCTTTATTATCGTTAGGGTGCAAGATAAAATTATCAGGAAAACCTTGCATTCTGGCAGCTTCGCGGGTGGTGATGCGGCGGACTCGGTTGTTATGATAAATTCCTAGCCGGTTTGCATCACTCGCAACCAAAGTAACAGATATCTTTGCCGGATCTAAAAACTTATAAACTTCAAAAGAAAAATTACCGGAAACCGGCTTATATTTTCCATCTACGAGGCTAAGATATTTTTTTGTCACCAAAGACTCAAGGAGAATATCGAGGTTGGGATGCTCAAAAAAAGAGGCGATTTGTTCTTTCGTTAACAGCTTTCCGTCTTGGTGTTTGCCAAATTCTTTATTCCTTCTTTTGAGGATAAATTTATTCATCAATTCAATTTCTGCCGGTGTGCAACTTCCCCGCAGCCCCAACTCCCAAGAATGCACCGATTTTCCGCCCCGATAGTCTATCAAACGAACGCCATGCAAGCGAGTTAAATCATTATTACAATATTGCTTTAAAACTTCCACAAATTGTGGAGAACAATCATATTTAGGATCGGGGTTATCTTCTAGGATATCCGCCACAGTGACGTTTTTTTTAGGCTGAGAAAATAAAGAGAGTTGTAAGGGGTTATAGGAGTGCGAATCTTTGGGGCCAACATCTGAAATTAAGCTAAATTTTGGTGAAGCTTCTAAAATTCCAACTATATAAATTCTGACGCGGTTTTGGGGCAGTTGAAAATTCGCACTGTTTAGCAAAAAAAAGTCAAAACTGTAGCCTCTTTTAACCATTTCGTGTTTAATTGTAGCGACGGTTCTGCCTTCATCGTGGGAAAATAAACCCCGGACATTTTCAAAAATTAAGGCTTTGGGTTTGTGGTTATTATCAATGAGGCGCATAATTTCAAAAAAGAGGGTACCTCTGGTTTCGCCAAAACCTTCTTTTTTACCGGCATAGGAAAATGTCTGGCAAGGAAAGCCGGCTAATAAAACATCACAAGCGGGCATTTCGTGTAGTTGTCGAATATCTCCCACCGGCCTATGATTAAAGTTAGTTTCATAGACTTTTTGAGCATCTGAATTAATTTCGCCACTTAAAACACATTCTGTATCTATTTTTAAGGTTTTTGCAGCTTCTTCAAAGCCTAATCTGATGCCACCAATGCCGCAAAATAAATCAATAAATTTTAATTTTGGCATTTTTTGATATCCTCAAAATAGAGGTAAACACAATTGCACCGGCATCGTTTCCACAATCTTCTTAACACCCAGATTCTCAGATTCCATTATATACTCAATCAAACACCGGCCCACATATTCCGCTAACTTCACCGGCACAGCATTACCAATCATTTGTTCTAAATCAGTCTTACTTCCCTCAAAAATAAAGCCTTTAGGAAACGTTTGGATATAGCTTCTTTCAATTGTCGTTAAAGGTCTAATTTTCTCAATATCCTGCGAAGAATCCCCCGGATGAAACTGATAATTTTTAGGAATAGGCCGGTTAACTCCTCTTACCGTTGGACTTGGTTCATCTATGGAAAAAATACCCCGACGCTGATAGCTTCTCGGATGCCGGTAATAATATTCAACCCCCAAACTTTCCCCTAAATATTCTCTCACCGTTAAAGGCCGGCCCGCCAAATTTCTCAGCAAATAAGGCGTTATCTTTGCCTCATCTCCCCCCAACTCCCCCACACAAAAAAACCGTTTCCGTTTCTGCGGAACTCCACAAAAACTTGCATCTAAAACTTGCTCACTCAACCCATATCCAGCCGCTCGTAAAATCTCTTTTGCAACCGCGTATTTTGCGCTTTTTTGTATTCTTTCTACATTTTCCATCACAAAAAAAGCCGGCTGAATTTTCGCCACAATTTCCGCAAAACAAATCGTTAAATCACTTCTGCCTAAAGACTCATCCCGCTTTCCTGCACTCGAAAAATCTTGACAGGGTGGCCCGCCAATAATCACACCGGGTTTAAACTGTTCAATTTCTTGGATATTATTCTGCCAATCTACTAAATTAGCTAAATAAATTGGATGTGTAAAATTACGCTCATAAACCTTAATTGCCGGTGTCCAATTCTCAAACGCCGCTACTACCTCAAAACCGGCATTTTGAAAGCCTAACGATAAGCCACCACAACCTGAAAATAAATCAACCACCCGCATTGTTCAACTCCAAAAAAAAGCCGGTGGGGACACAGTAATCGCAATAGTCGCAGGCGAGACGCCTGCGCCACTGGGGTATTCATTGTAGGGGCAATTTCCCTGGTTGCCCCTTTTCAAGAAATCAAAAAACCCTTAAACAATCTTCGCTTCCAAAGACTTAAGAAACTCAGTATTAACCCCAGATTCTCGCGTTAAAGCAATTTTGCCGGTGCGGGCAATTTCTCTGATTCCAAACTTATTAAGAACCTGAACAATTGCCACCATTTTACCAGGATCTCCAACCACTTCAAGAGTTAAAGATTCCTCAGCAACATCCACAACACGCGCCCGGAAAATTTGCGCTAACTCCACAATTTCCGAACGAGTTGCACTATTTGCATTCACCTTTAATAACATCAACTCCCGCTCAACACAAGGAGTCTCCGTAATATCTTGAACCTTCAAAACATTAATCAACTTATAAAGCTGCTTTGTAAGCTGCTCAATCACGCGGTCATCTCCCGGCACCACCATCGTAATCCGAGAAACCCCCACCTGTTCCGCCGGCCCCACCGCCAGACTTTCAATATTAAACCCCCGGCGGGCAAACAAACCAGCAATTCGGGTCAAAACCCCCGCCTCATCTTCAACCAAAACCGAAAGAGTATGTTTCATAAATTCCAGCTAACGCCAGCTTGCGTTAACAAAACTTTAGACAATAAAACCTGTGACTTAAGCCCAATTTTAACCCTACACAGACCCTTTGATCCAACCCTTATCACCATCTCATCATCTCGGTAGGTGGCCATCGGCATCTACCCAAAGCATCAGGCCGGTAACATTGTCAGTAACTACAATAAATCCCCAACAAGAATAAAAGTTTGCTTGACGGGTGCCGGTGGGCCACTTGATTCTCCCAAAGGTCGAGATATCAACCCGCGCTTACTCTAGGTCATCGAATAACTCATCCGGTACTACGCACTTAGACGCAATAACAAGTTCGGCTTCAACTGCTCGCTTAATCAACACAAGGCAAGCTTCATTGTCGAGGGTGCTTATCTGTTTGATGATTTCGTCTGTTAATTCGAGTTTGGTTGGGTGAATGGTTGTCTATAAATAAATTCCAGTAAAACATCGAAATTAACAGAAAGTTAAAGGGCAAGAAAAAGTTCAAACCAAGCACTGATTTCTGGAACAGAAGTTAACGCAGGGAGAAAAATATAACACTCTCCAGTCGAGA
>NZ_JAMXEX010000018.1 GCF_025370775.1 Ancylothrix sp. D3o
AACTGGTTATTCAATGGGAACGGAAAATTAAAAACAAAGGTAATGCTGTTTGTCTGGTTTAGCTGCGTAGCAGCTTATCAGCATTGCGAGCACCAACAATTAAATCAGCCAAACCATCACCGTTGACATCGCCTGCACTGCTGACAGAATAGCCGCTATTGTCCAAAGCCGCCTCGCCATTGATGATAAAACCACCACTACCGAGAGAACTTAAATTAATTGCCGTATTGTCTGTTTTGCCAAACACCAGATAAGACTTGCCGGCATCATTATTAGGAGCAGGATCAGCAAGGCGAGCACCAACAATTAAATCAGCCAAACCATCACCGTTGACATCGCCTGCACTGCTGACTGATATGCCGCTCAAGTCCGCCGCCGCCTCACCATTGATCACAAAACCCTTCGCCCCAACTGGCAAATTCGTCCCTGATACAATATTACTTAAATTGACGGCATTAACCGAAGTAATATTTAGACTTGCCGTTGCCGAAGCACTCCCCCCATTTCCATCTGATATGGTGTAAGTAAATGAGGCTGCACCTGTGGCAGTGGGATTAAATTTTATTACCCCATTTGTCAGAGATACAGTGCCGTTTGTGGGGTTTGAAACTCCTGTTACTGTCAAAATATCATTATCGGCATCGGTATCATTTTTCAGTAAACTTGAAGCTTGGATTAAAATTCCTGTGCTCAACAAAACTGTTGCATCTGGCATAGGGTCATCCACAGCCACCGGCGCATCATTAACATGAGCTACAGTAAGATCAAAATTGCTTGATACTGAAGCATTACTGCTATCTGTTGCTGTCACTTTTACACTGATATTGCCGATATTTCCGTTGAGTGGGGTTCCAGAAAATGTCTGTGTAGTGGCATCAAATGTCAACCACGAAGGTAATGCTGTTCCATCGGCAAGTGTGGCAGTGTAAGTTAAAGTATCTCCTGCATCAATATCGCTAAAAGTGCCGGCTGGTATGGCAAAGTTAAATGCTGCATCTTGACTGGCATTTTGATTGCTTATTGATGTGACTGTTGGGGCATCATTAACATTAGCTACAGTAAGATCAAAATTGCTTGATACTGAAGCATTACTGCTATCTGTTGCTGTCACTTTTACAGAAATATTGCCGATATTTCCATTAGCCGGTGTTCCAGAAAATGTCTGTGTAGTGGCATCAAATGTCAACCACGAAGGTAATGCTGTTCCATCGGCAAGTGTGGCAGTGTAAGTTAAAGTATCTCCTGCATCAATATCGCTAAAAGTGCCGGCGGGTATGGCAAAACTAAATGCTGCATCTTGACTGGCATTTTGATTGCTAATATTCCCCGCACCAGGAGAATTATTAACAGCATTAACAGTCAAAATAAAGTCATCAATGATGGCATTTCCAGTCGGATCTGTAGCGGTAATTTTAATTTCTAAAACCCCTGCATTTGCATTAGTTGGTGTGCCACTAAATGTCAGACTCGTAGCATTAAATGTCAACCACGAGGGTAGGGGTGTTCCATCTGCTAAGGTGACTGTATAAGTTAAATTGTCATTTTGCGGATCTTGAAATGTTGTAGCGGGAATGGTGTAATTAAATAAAGTACCGGCTAAAACATCGTTTTTATCGGAGATAGGAGTTGCTACAAATGGCGTTTCTGGTGATGCTGCTGCTATGACTAAATCAAAGTTTTGATTTGCGGTTCCACCTTTACCATCGCTGACACTAACTGTCACAGAAAGTGTGCCGATATCGGTGGCTGCTGGTGTCCCTAAAAATGTCTTAGTTGCTGGATCAAAGGTTAACCAAGATGGCAGGTTATTTCCATTAGTTAGTTTAACGCTATAGCTGAGTGTATCTCCATCACTATCGCTAAAACTGTTCGCTGGAATTTGAAAATTAAAGGCACTTTTTTCTGTTGCTATTTGTGATGTTATTGTTGTCCCAATTGTGGGTGCATTATTTGTTGGTGTGGGTGTGGGTGTGGGATCTGGTGTGGGTGCCGGTGTGGGATCTGGTGTGGGTGCCGGCGTGGGATCTGGTGTCGGCGTGGGATCTGGTGTCGGCGTGGGATCTGGGGTGGGTGCCGGTGTGGGATCTGATGTGGGTGAGGGATCTGGTGTCGGCGCGGGATCTGGGGTGGGTGCCGGTATTGGTGTCGGCCTGGGATCTGGTGTCGGCGTGGGATCTGGGGTGGGTGCCGGTATTGGTGTCGGTGTGGGTGCCGGTATTGGTGTGGGTGCCGGTGTTGGTGCGGGTGTGGGATCTGGTGTGGGTGCCGGTATTGGTGTTGGTGTCGGTGTTGGTGTTGGGTTAGGTGCCGGTGTGGGTGTCGGTGCCGGGGGTAGAGACGTTCCTTCGGAACTTCTGTACGGTGTTAAACCTACAAAATCACTTCGCTCAATTGTAGCCGCTTCTATGCCCCATAAAATTGCTAAATATTGCCCGGAAATCGTTTCTTGAATAATGCTCGATCCAGCATACTCTCCAGTGCCGGCAAAAATCCTTAATTGCTCAAAACTTAATCCACCAATAACTTCTATTTTGTCAGAACCTTTAACAAAATCTGTAATCCAATCGGCATCTTTAATTTGGGCAGCGGCGGTGGATAATATTCCAGAGATATCTTTGACTAAACCAATTACAAAAGTATCATTACCAGTAGCTCCGGTTAGGGTATCTGCCCCTAAGCCGCCAATGAGCCGGTCATCTCCCATATCTCCTGATAAGATATCGTTGTCTGCTCCTCCGTTAAGGGTGTCATTTCCTTTTCCACCAGCTAGGGTATCACTGCCGGTGTTTCCGAAAAGTTGATCCTCCCCTCCATTGCCAAAAATCAAATCATCACCGCTACCACCGATGAGAACGTCTTGCCCGTTACTATCATTATTGCTGCCGTCGGAACATCCACCAAATAAAGTATCGTTGCCAAGCTCACCATTCACTGTATCATTGCCAAGATCACCAGAGGCTTGATCATTTCCAGCGCCTCCCTGCAAGAGGTCGTTGCCCCGTCCCCCCCGTAGAGTATCATTGCCTTGATTGCCAAATACTAGGTCATCGTCTGCATTTCCAAACAGCAGATCGTCATTGCTATAGCCAAGTAAGATATCATTCCCGGCTTCTCCAGTAAGGATGTCTGCTTCTATTGTTCCGATTAAAATATCACTGTTGCGGTTGTCTTGTTGTTGCGACATAAATTTTGGAATCTTAAAATTTAAGATTCTGAGCATTTAAAATGCAGAGCTAAAGCAGCACTAAGCCAAAGTCAAACCTCAACAGATATTAAATTTACCGTTTAATCTTTTAGGTTTACTAAATACTGCCGACTTTTTCTGCCTTTATATATAAAACCAGTCTTTAGGAAGATGACACCAAAAAAACTACGGAATATTCGGCTTTTTGGGGGAGGGGAAGCCTAAAATAAGGTGAAAATACTCTTGACAAAAGCCCTGGAGTAGCCTATAGGATAAAAAATTTCCATCAGAAATAAGCAAACAAAAAGACAAAACAATAATAAACAAACAATTTAATTTTTGAAGAACCGGCAGCGAATAAAGAAGAGAAAAGCAGTTGACATCTATACCCCACCCATGCTATGCTAAAATTGATAAGGAAGAACTATCTTGCATAGAAAAGAAGAGTGCGGTTGCCTCAAGACGACTAGAGAGAGAAAATAAAGAATCAGAACCATACCTCAAAAAACCAAAAAACCTCTCTTGTACCTAGCTGTGATACCTCTGTTGACTTCGGCGTGACAAAAAAGCCCAGCCACCAAAGAAAAAACCATATTGTCAAAATTAAACGAAAACAGCTATCAGTTGGTTTGAAATGATTGTTAGTGTGTCCTCTGTGGCTGACAATTAAATATGAATTAAAGATTTAGTGTGTGTTGTGTTGAGTTATTTTTTGAGTTTTATTTACCACATTCCTTTGAATTTGTCAAGTAATTTTTTCCTAATCGGACTGTTGGTGGTACAGGTGCCGGCAGTTGTGATTTTGCTGTCCCGCTTGGCAAAAGGCCCAAGCCGTAAACCTCCGATAGAACCGCAACCGGCCAGCCCTGAGTTGCTGGGTAAGGTGAGTGTAGTCGTACCCACCCTCAATGAAGCAGAACGCATTGGCCCTTGTTTGGAAGGTTTAACTCGGCAAAGTTATGAAGTGCGGGAAATTTTGGTGGTGGATAGCCGGTCAGAGGATGGAACAAGGGAACTGGTAAAGGCGGCGGCAGAAAATGACCCGCGTTTTCGTTTAATTACGGATGACCCCCTACCGACCGGCTGGGTAGGCCGGCCTTGGGCTCTGCACACCGGCTTTTTGCAAAGTTCTGAGGGTAGCGAGTGGCTTTTAGGCATTGATGCGGATACTCAACCGAGTCCGGGGTTAGTTGCCGGTTTGGTGAAGGCGGCGGAGGCGGAGGGCTATGATTTAGTTTCGCTTTCGCCGAAATTTATCTTGAAATATCCGGGTGAATTGTGGTTACAACCGGCCCTTTTGTTGACCTTAGTTTATCGGTTTGGCCCCACCGGCGCGGGTAATGCCAAAGCCGAAAGGGTAATGGCAAACGGTCAATGTTTTTTATGTCGGCGTTCGGTTTTAAAAACAGTTGAAGGCTACACCAGTGCTCGCAGTTCGTTTTGCGATGATGTTACTTTAGCCCGAAATATTGCCGCTGCTGGCTATAAAGTTGCTTTTTGGGATGGGGCAAAACTGCTAAAAGTGCGGATGTATGATGGTGCTCTGGAAACTTGGCGCGAATGGGGTAGAAGTCTTGATCTTAAAGATGCCTCTCGTGTAAGTCAAATGTGGGGGGATATTTGGTTACTTTTGGCAACTCAGGGTTTACCTTTGCCGGTGGTTTTAGCAACTTTATTGATTACTCATTCGCTGGCGGTGTCTTTCACAGCAGCCGGTGTTTTGTTGGGGCTAAATTTATTTTTGTTGCTGGTTCGGTTTGGGTTAAATTTTGCTGTTAGTCAGTCTTATGATTTTTCTCAGGCTCAGGCCGGTTGGGTTTTTTGGCTTTCTCCTTTTGCTGATCCTTTAGCTGCGATCCGAATTTTGCTTTCTTCGCTAACCAAACCGAAACAATGGCGGGGACGTAGTTATCAATAAACGGGCCGGTGGAGGGGATTTTTTTTTGCTGGCAGGCAAATTGCCTGTCGGTTCGCTTTTTTTGAGAAATAAAACAAGGCTTTTAAAATGTACTTTTGTGGTGGGAAATTAATTTAATTTGATTTAAAGAGTTATTACAAAAAAATTATAAAGATTTCGCGGATTCATCAGAGTGAGAATATATGATCTTATGATGGAGGGAGGCAAGCGTTCTTCAGCGGCGGATTCAAGATTTGCTGTTTTATTTTGGCATCCAGACTCCTCCTCAAGACATAAAGATTTTTTTAGGTCAGTGTGCGCGAGAAAGAGAGCCCGTTTGTTTCTGACATTGGGCTGGCAAGAGATAGCTTTAACCAATTGTAACGAAGCGGTAAAAGCGGGGTTGCAAACTTGCCTGGTACTAATTGCAAAGGCAAAGGCTTACTCATCAGGGCTTTTTGGCGGTTGTGAGGGCAGACTTTCGGCAACTGCTAGAATTGTTTCATAACAACAGTAAAAAATTTTACTTGATAATTGGGATGGCAGAAGCATAAAAACTATGATGGTGAAATGTTATAGAGAAATTGAGATATTGGTGGTGGAAGACAGCAAGAGGGATAGCCTTTTAAGGAAAAAACCGCTCAATTGTCTACAAATCATTAAGAATTTCATGTTTAGTTCGCATCGAAAAAGTGGGCTAGACTTTTGGTGGAGAGAAAGTGAGTATGCTGATTAAGTTATTTTTTCTCTAACTTTTTAGCGATAAAAAGAGATTTTTGTAATAAAGCCCTTAAGCTACCACGCCTTATGAGGAGAATCTATGAAAGTGCTACCAATTAATGTTTTAATTGTCGAAGATAGCCCAAGCGATGCGTTATTGTGGCAGACAATGTTTTCGACGACGGATTCGCAAGGGTGGCGAGTTTTTTGGGTGAAGAGGTTAAAAGAAGCGGTGGATAGTTGCCGGCAGTGTCAATTTGATGTGGTGCTGCTGGATTTATCTTTGCCAGATTCAGACGGATGGGAAACGGTTGCTGAATTTCACAGTGCGGTTCCTGATGTGCCGGTGGTGGTATTGACGGCGGAAGAAAGCGAAGAAGTTGCGATGCAAGCAATGGCAAAGGGAGCACAAGATTATTTGGTAAAAAATCATATTACTTATCACTTGTTGCTAAGAGCACTTCGCTATGCAATTGAGCGGGGGCAAATTATTAAACAATTACGCGATAGTCAGGAGCAATATCGGGTAATTTTTAACGGTTCTTTTCAGTTGATGGCGGTATTGAGCGTGGAAGGAATATGTTTAGATATTAATCAAACGGCGTTAGATTTTTTCAAAAAATCACGACAAGATTTTTTAGGTAAACGAATTTGGGAAACGCAGTTTTGGCGAGAATCTGAAGAAACAAAACAGTTGTTCCAAACAGCAATTTTAACGGCGGCTGAGGGGAAATTATTTCGGGATGAAATTCAGATAAAGGGGATGGAAAACGGGGGGGTGTGGGTGGATTTTTCGCTGAAGCCGGTGGTGGATGAAAAGGGAAAAGTGGTGCTGCTGATTGCCGAAGCGAGAGATATCAGCGACCGCAAAAAAGCAGAAAATGCTTTGCAAGATGCCAAAGAACAATTACAAGCTGTTTTAAATGCTGTGCCGGGAATTGTGGCTTGGGTTGACAGGGATTTGCGATATTTAGGGGTGAACCAAAACTTAGCAAATATTAAAGATTTGCGGGCGGCGGATTTTGTGGGTAAAAAAGTAGGATTTCACAAAAAGGGCTTGGATTTAAGAGATTTTTTGCAGGAGTTTATGGCGAGTTCGGGAATGGCAGCTAGTCGGATTATTGAATTAGAAATTCTGGGAGGGCGTAAAAATTATTTAATAGTGGCGCAGAAATATCAACAAGGCTTGGCTGCGGTTATCGTTGGTATTGATATTACTGAACGAAAAAAAATTGAGGAGGAAATTGTTAAGACTCTGGAAAAAGAACGGGAACTTAATCAATTAAAGTCTGGTTTAATGCGCTTACTCTTCCATGATATTCGCAACCCGATCAGCAAGATTTTGGTGAGTGCTCAGATGTTGCATAAATTTCCAGAAGATTTTGATATAGAAACAAGAAACCAGCAATTTGAACAAATTTATAAATCAATTGGGGAGTTGCTAAATTTATTAGATGAAGTTTTGGTAAGGAGCCAGACTGAGGCTGGCAAACTTCTTTATAAACCGACATCTATGCCCTTACGAAATATTGCTCAAGAATTGGTGAAAAGCATTACGCCTGTCAGAGAAGATACGCCGATTGTTTTTATTTGGGAAGGGGAAGAAGGGCCGGTAGAAATGGATGAATTTTTAGTGCGGCATATTTTAACAAATTTACTACATAATGCCGTCAAATATTCTCCCCAAGGTGGCGAAATTAGCTTTAAATGTAAGCGGGAGGAAAATTTGGTTATTTTTAAGGTGAAAGACCAAGGGATAGGCATTCCCTTAAAAGATCAGGCAGAACTTTTTGAGACATTTCATCGGGCGAGTAATGTTGGCAAAATAAAAGGTACCGGCCTGGGATTATCGATTGTTAAAAAATGCGTTGATTTGCACGGTGGCGAAATAGAGTTAGAAAGTCAAGAAGGAGTAGGAACAACTTTTATAGTTAAACTTCCTTTAAAGAAGTGTACACTTTCGGTTCATAACGCACCGGCAAGCGAACTGTAAAAGTAGTGCCGGTGGCAATTTTACTTTCTACAGAAATTGTGCCGCCGTGTAAATCTACGGCCTTTTTAACAATTGCTAAACCTAAACCTGTCCCTGGAATTTTGCCGACATTACCGGCGCGGTGGAAGGCTTCAAATAACAGAGGCAAATCATCAGCGGGAATGCCAATTCCCTGATCTTGTACCTGAAAAATTACCTCTTGATCGAGATAAGTCAGCATCAAGCGAACTGTCCCCCCTAGAGGAGAATATTTAATGGCATTGGAAAGCAAATTTGTCAAAATATGCCGCAATAATTTGTCATCAAGACAAGGAAGAAAAACCGTTTTGGGAAAATCTTTATATTTTTCCAAAATTCGGCCCGAACTGCTGTAAGATACGGCTGGAAAATTCAGCGCCAGCTTGCAATCTTCTAGCAATTCGCGGCAAAACTCTTCCACATCCAAAGGTGCAGGCTCAAATGCGAGTTTACCGGCTTCGACTTTACCAATCACCAGGACGTTTTCTAACAAATCCGTCATTTGATTTGCGGCGGCTTTAATTCGTTGAAGATAACGGAGTTTTTTCTCTTGTGAAGATTGCTCTCCATAATGTTGTAATAGTTCAACCGACATAACTATGCTGGTGAGAGGATTGCGAAATTCATGGGAAACCATCGAAACAAACCGAGATTTGATTTCATTGAGTTGTTTTTCTGTTTCTAAAGATTGATGTAACTCAACTATAGACTGCTTTCGCTCGGTTACATCTTCAGCAATACCGGCAATGCGATAAACCATCCCCAAGGAATTGCGAATAGGGAAACAGCGATTCCAAATCCAGCGGATAGAATTATCAGGCAAAACAATGCGAAACTCTTGGCAAACCGGCACGCCTTCCGACAAAGGAATACTGATTCCAAATAACTGGGGACGATCTTCGGGATGAACCGCATCAAGCCAAGAAAGCGGCTGCTCATAAACACTGGCACAACTTCTGCGCCAAATTTCCTCATACCCCGGACTCATGTAAATCATCTGTTGTAGATCGGGCGTTGCAATCCAAAAAACCTCACGGATATTTTCTGCCAATTGCCTAAATTTTTCTTCACTAAATTGCAATGCTTCTTCGGATTTTTTGCGAACGCTGATATCTTCTACCATCCCCAAAGCATAGAGCATTTCTCCGTCTTCATTTTGGATTACAGCCGTTGTTAAGTGAACCCAAACAAGTTGGCCGGTTTTAGTAATAAAACGCTTTTCAATTTGATAGCGATCTATTTCTTTGTTTAAAGTCCGATTAATATAAGCCATTTCTCTTAGCTTATCTTCGGGGTAAGTAATATCTGTCAGTGTTAAACCGGTTAATTCTGATTCTGTGTAGCCCACAATTTCAGAAAAAGCAGCGTTAACTTTAAGAAAGCGATAACTCTCTGCCAAAACCAGCACCATTCCCACCGGCGAATCATCAAAAACTCTGCGGAATCTTTCTTCACTTTCGCGCATAGCCGCAAGAGAGCGCTTACGCTCGATACTAAAAGCGATGTGATTGGCAATTGTTTTAGCTTGTAATAACTCGGTTTCGCTGAAGTTATGGGGGCCGGTGTAACCCACCATAAGCTGTCCTAAAACCCGGCCTTGAAACACCAACGGAATAAACGCTACCGAACCAATACCAGCCTCAAGTAAAATCGTTTTTCCCGAAGCAATATTAGACATTCGCAACGTTTCAATATTCGAGATAATCACCGCTTGTTTACTGGCTTGAGAATACCCCGATAAGTAATCTTCAATACCTTTTTCGTGAATTTCTTTAATCCCGCGTGCTGCTTTAAAACAAAGCCTAGTTAAAGGTAAAAAATCGAAAGGATTTTGATTATTAATTAACAAATTATCCGATTTTTTATCTCCAGTTTCCCAAATCAAAATCCCCGAATACTGCGAGCGAAAAGTTTGATAAATAGCATTTAAACCTGCTTCGTAAATTTCTGTGTTAGAAATAGCTCGTCCGATTGCATCGGCTAGATAATAAAGCGCTTGTAATTGATTAAAACGTTGGCGCAGCGCAGTTTGAGCTTGTTTGCGTCGGCTGATTTCACTTTTCAACTGTTCATTAACTCGGCGGAGTTCGCGGATGCGCTGTTCCACATAAACTTCTAATTCTTGGTGAGCAGTTTGAAAAGCCTGCTCTGCTTTTTTAACAGCAGTGATATCGCGGCCAACCGCTTGAAACTCGATAAAACTTTCTTGCTCATCAAATAAAGCCCGAATTGTCCATTCTAATTGCCGAATTGCACCGGCCTCATAGCAATGCTCAAAGGTACAAACAGGATCATCAGGACTTAACCGGCCCAGAGAATTCCAAAGTTTAGTGCATTCTTCTACCACCACACCGGCTAAAAAATTGCGTCCAATTAATTCTTTGCGATCTAAGTTAAAAAACCGAGCATAGGCGCTGTTAACAAAAGTCAGAATACCGCTGCCTAAAAAACGGCAAATCAATTCTGTTTGCTCCTCAACAATTGCCCGATAACGGGCTTCGCTTTTTTGCAGTGATTCTTGGGCATTTTTGGCAAGCGTAATATCACGAGTAACGCCTTCTACAGCAATCAAATTTCCCCTTTCATCATAAATAGGAATCGGGCGAATTTCTGTCCAAATAATGCTGCCATTTTTGTGAATCCAACGCAAAACTAAAAAATCACTCATGGGCTGACGATTCACCCATTCATTAAAAACATCTCTGTCATCTGGATGGACAATTTTACTCCCCAAATTAGGGTCAGCATAATGCTCTTCAGCGCTGTAACCAGTGATCGTCAGGGCGGCGGGGCTGACATATTCAAAACCGCGAGGAGGAGTCAGCCGGTATCGGTAAATAATATCAGGCAAGTTTTCTGCAAGACGGAGATAGCGGGCTTGAGTTTCTTGTAAAAGTAATTCGGTTTGCTGCTGTTGGGATCGCTGCTTTTTTTCTTCCAGGGCGTCGCTGACGGCTTTGCCAAGCCGACTGATGTTGTTTTTGAGCACATAGTCAGCGCAGCCTTGCTTAAGACACTCCACAGCAATTTCTTCGCTTTGGCTGTGAGTGACGACAATCAAAGGGATATCTTGGTGTTGTTGGCGTAATATTTGCAAGGCTTGGGCGGCACCCAATTGGGCTTGCTGGTAGTTGCTAAGGATGATATCGGGGTTGCTGTGGAGGGCTGCTAGGAAGTCTGGCTGGTTATCCACCCGCTGCCAGTCGAGAAAAAAGCCAAACTGACGCAGTTGTTGGAGGGTGATTTCTGCGTCGGTGGGGGAGTCCTCTATGATCAGAAGGCGGATAGATGGAGACATAGGCTTGCTAAAACAAAACCGCGATCAAAGGCGGAAGATCGGGATGGTAAGAGGGTGAATGAAGGCGACATCGTTCTATTTTTGCGCTTTCTAAATTAGCGGGAAAATAGCAAATGGATATTGTCTGAGGCAGATGGTAGGGTATCCTACCTCCGGCATTCCCAGCGCTTTGTCAGCTTCAATTTTCACCCTGCGTGTTTATTCGAGTGGGATTTTAATGTAATCAAATCATTTTTTTAGTTTAATGCCTATTTTATTTAGTTTGCGGTTGGGCTGAGCGAACTACCGACAGCCGCAGTGCCTATTGAACCGGCGTCCCCTTGCCCCTAACTCTCGAAGCGAAAACTTTTTTTCGTTTCCCCTATGAGGGCTGGAGGTTAAGGGTGTGAAGTTTCTCTCGATTCAAGATGGGGGCTGCCGGTTTAAAATGCTCTAAAGACAAATAGGATTTTGGGGATCGCTTTGGCCATTGTGCAGCAACTAGAAACAATTGTGGGTTCGGCTGGCATTTATTCTTATCCAAATTTGCCGGCATCTTGGAAAGGGCGTATCGCAGAAACCGTCACCCCTGAAACTGAAATTGATTGCCTTGTCTGCCCCCAAAGCAGCGCTGAATTGGCGCAGGTGATGGCTTTGGCTTACCGCCAGAATTGGCGGGTTTTGTGTGCCGGTGCTGGAAGCAAACTGCACTGGGGGGGTTTGCCCGAAGGGGTGAATTTGGTTGTCAGCACGACAAAACTCAATCGCTTAATTGATCACGCCGCCGGCGATATGACGGTTACGGCAGAATCAGGGATGAAATTCAGCGATTTACAAGCGATTTTAGCTCAAAAAGGTCAATTTTTGCCCCTGGATGTGCCCTATAGTCAGGAAGCTACTCTGGGCGGTATTGTGGCCACCGCTATCACCGGATCGCTGCGTCACCGTTACGGCGGTGTTCGTGATTTGTTGATTGGTTTGTCTTTTGTCCGATCTGATGGCGAAATTGCAAAGGCCGGTGGTCGGGTTGTTAAAAATGTGGCCGGTTATGATTTGATGAAACTTTTCACCGGCTCTCATGGCACATTAGGGGTAATTTGTCAAGTAACTTTTCGAGTTTATCCGCTGCCGGATGCGTCGCAAACAGTTTTGCTGACAGGAGAAAAAGCGGCAATTGCTGAGGCTGCTAAAATTTTGATGGCATCAGCGCTTACTCCAACGGCAATGGATGTGCTCTCACCGGTTATTGTCTCACAATTGAATGGCGCTGATGGGATGGGGTTGTTAGTGCGTTTTCAAAGTGTTGCAGAGAGTGTGCGCCAACAATCTGACCGGCTTTTGGAAGTGGGAAAAATGTTAAGTTTAAAAGGCCATACCCTGACAGATGACAGTGACTTATGGCAACAGTTAAAAAATTTGATGTGGAATTCTGAGCGCGGGGATCAAATTCTTTGCAAAATAGGAGTAAGACCGAGTAATGCTGTTGAGGCTTTGGCTGGGTTTGATAGTTTGAATGGTAGCGGTGTAATTCATGCCGCTAGTGGGTTAGGAGTTTTGCGCCTTGAGGAAAATAGCGCCGTTGAAAAAGTAGAAAAGTTGCGAAAAATTTGTGAAGAAAAGGGGGGATTTTTGACGATTTTGCAGGGTGGGGTTTCCTTAAAACAAAAATGTGATGTCTGGGGATATAAAGGCAATGCTTTGGAGGTTATGAGAAAAATAAAAACCCAGTTTGATGAGAGAAATATATTATCGGCGGGCCGGTTTGTTGGTGGGATTTAGGTTAGGGCATTGGTAGAAATCAAGACAGGAAACCAGTAAAAAGTATGACGATTTCTGATGAATTAAAGTGGACGAATGTGCAAGCTTTGGTGGAGGCCGGTGCAGAGGAAATTGGGCCGGCTTTTGATGCCAAACATCCACCCGATCCAAAGTTAATAGATACCTGTGTACATTGTGGATTTTGTTTATCTACTTGTCCGAGTTATCGGGTAATTGGTAAAGAAATGGATTCTCCGAGGGGTCGCATTTATTTGATGGATGCGATTAATGAGAAAGAGGCCGGTTTAGATGAAGCGACAGTGCCTCATTTTGACTCGTGTTTAGGGTGTTTGGCTTGTGTTTCTACTTGTCCTTCTGGGGTGCAGTATGATAAATTGATTGCTGCAACTCGTCCGCAGGTAGAAAGGAATTTTGAGCGGTCATTACCGGATCGATTAATTCGGAGTTTGATTTTTAATTTGTTTCCTTATCCGGGCCGGTTGCGTCCTTTATTAGCGCCGCTTTTTGTTTATCAAAAATTAGGCTTACAAAAGCTGGTTCGCAGTACAGGAATTTTGCCAAAGATTTCGCCGAGATTGGCTGCAATGGAGTCTATTTTGCCGCGAATTTCTGTTGAATCTTTCCGCGATGATTTGCCGCAAATTATTCCGGCGCAGGGGGAAAAGCGTTATCGTGTGGGGATGATTTTAGGCTGTGTTCAACGGTTGTTTTTTTCGCCGGTGAATGAGGCGACAGCGAGAGTTTTGACGGCCAATGGTTGTGAAGTTGTGATTCCAAAATCTCAGGGTTGTTGTGCAGCATTGCCGGCCCACCAAGGACAAGAAGAACAAGCGCAATCTTTGGCAAGACAAATGATTGATAGTTTTGCAGGAATGGAGTTAGATGCGATTATTATTAATGCGGCGGGTTGCGGTCATACTTTGAAGGAATACGGGCATATTTTGCAGGATGATTTGGCTTATCGAGAAAAAGCCGAAGCGTTTTCAAATAATGTAAAAGATGTGCATGAATTTTTGGCAGAGGTGGGTTTAACGGCAAAATTAAATCCAATTTTTGATAAAGATTTGAAGATTGTTTATCAGGATGCTTGCCATTTGTTGCACGGTCAAAAAATTAGTTTGCAACCGCGTAAACTGTTGCGAGAAATTCCGGGGGTGACGTTGAAAGAGCCGGTGGATGCGGCTTTGTGTTGTGGCAGTGCGGGGGTTTATAATATGCTTCAGCCGGAGGTGGCGGATGAGTTAGGTCAGCAAAAAGTTGAGAATTTGCTGAATACTGGGGCGGAGTTAATTGCTTCTGCTAATCCGGGGTGTTCTTTGCAAATTAAAAAGCATTTACAATTGCAAGGAAAGGATGTTTTGCTGTTACATCCGGTGGAATTGTTGGATTATTCAATTCGCGGTGTTAAATTTTCCTAGAGTGATGCTCTGTCCAGCATTGTAGGGGCCGGTGGACAGAGCATTTAGCTATTTTCTCCTATCATATTTTTAAAAAAAAGTCAAGGTCAATAAGTAATCTCAGCCGGCAGACATAACAAAAAAAGCCGGTATCTGTAGTTACTGCCAGACTTTTATTTTTGTGTGTAAAATTTTGTAAACTAGGGAGGGGCGATTGGGGATTGGTGAGGCAAAAAACCACCAAAACCAAAACAATTAGCTATTCCCGACGATCCATAAACAAAACTACAGGAGTGATTATGAGCTTAGAAGCAGTAAAAGAGAAACAAGTGCCTCATGTTGTGATTGTGGGAGGCGGGTTTGGCGGTTTGTATGCGGCGCAAGCATTGAGAAAGGCTGAGGTGAAAGTAACACTGATTGATAGAAGAAACTTCCATTTATTCCAACCTTTGCTTTATCAAGTCGCCACCGGCAGTTTATCACCGGCAGATATTTCTTCACCGCTGCGAGCAATTTTAAACCACAGCAAAAATACGCAAATTTTGCTGGGAGAAGTGAAAGATATTGATACTGAAGAGCAAAAAATTTTCTTAGCAACAGGAGATGAAATTGCCTACGATTATTTAATTGTTGCCACCGGCGTCAGTCATCATTATTTTGGAAAAGATGAATGGGCGACAAAAGCGCCTGGGTTAAAAACTGTTGAAGATGCGATAGAAATGCGGCGAAAGATTTTCTTAGCATTTGAAGCGGCGGAAAAAGAAAATGACCCAGAAAAACGTCGTGCTTGGTTAAATTTTGTCGTGGTTGGTGGTGGGCCGACTGGGGTAGAATTAGCTGGGGCTTTGGCAGAATTGGCGCACTATACGTTAAAAAATGATTTTGCCAGCATTGATACTACAGAAGCGCAAATTTTGTTAATTGAAGGTGTAGATCGGGTGTTACCTCCTTACCCGCAAGATTTATCAGAAAAAGCCAAGAAATCTTTGGAAGAATTGGGGGTAACGGTGAAAACTCGCACGATGGTGACAAATATTGAAGATGGAATTGTGACGGTAAAGTGCGAGGATAAAGAGGAGAAAATTGAGACAAAAACAGTTTTGTGGGCAGCAGGGGTGAAGGCTTCGGCAATGGGACAAGCAATTGCTAAAGCTACCGGATCTGAGTTAGATCGGGTGGGGCGTGTGGTGGTGGAACCAGATTTGAGTGTTAAAGGATTTGCTAATATTTTTGTAATCGGAGATTTGGCGAATTTTGCTCATCAAGGTGATGGTAAACCGATTCCAGGTGTGGCGCCGGTGGCGATGCAGGAAGGGCAATATGTGGCGCAATTAATTAAGAAAAAATTGGCCGGCAAAAGTGTTGAACCTTTCCGCTATGTGGACTATGGTAGTTTGGCGGTGATTGGGCGTCATGCGGCGGTTGTGGATTTGGGTTTTGTGAAGTTTTCGGGATTTTTGGCTTGGCTGGCTTGGGTGTTTGTTCATATTTATTATCTGATTGAGTTTGATAATAAATTGGTGGTGATGATTCAGTGGGGGTGGAATTATTTTACTCGCAAACGCGGGGCAAGGTTGATTACAAATCCTTATTTGCGTACGACGCCGGCGGGGGATGGTAATAGTTTGAATGGGATGCAGGCACAGAAAAAAGAGCCGGTAGAGGTATAAATTTAGGGTGGGCTATGCCCACCTTTACGCCGTTTCTATGACTTTGGCTAGAGGTTTAATTACCTCCGCAAGGCGGATTAACATCTAGCTGACTAAACAGTAGATTTAAAGAACAAACTCATCTAAAAAGTGGTTCTTTATGGTGGATAAGTATATCCTCTATCTGCTGGTTATTGGCTTGGTTTTGCTGTTAGCAACGCTTGGTTCTGGCTGGATTGCCCGATTACCGCTTTCTTACTCACTAATTTACCTGATTATTGGCATAATTTTAGGGCCGTATGGAGCGGGTTTGATTACACTGCGACCGGATGCAGAATTTCTGGAAAGAGTGACGGAATTTGTTGTTATTGTTTCGGTTTTTAGCTGCGGTTTAAAAATGAGTCGTCCGCTGACATGGGGGGCTTGGAATTCAACGGGCCGGTTGATTGGTTTTTTAATGCCGATTTCAATTTTTGGGGTGGCGGCGATTGCTTATTGGTTTCTGGGTTTCAATTGGGGTGCTGCGGTTTTATTAGGCGGAATTTTAGCGCCAACTGACCCGGTTTTGGCTTCGGAGGTGCAACTTTCTCATATGGAAGATCGAGATGAGTTGCGGTTTGGTTTGACTTCCGAAGGCGGTTTAAATGATGCTTTAGCTTTTCCGTTTGTGTATTTTGGGTTGTATTCGTTAAAAGATCATAATTGGGAAAATTGGTTGAAATATTGGGTGCTTGTTGATGTAATTTGGGCAATTGTTGCCGGTATTGGCATGGGAATTATTGTGGCTTATGTGGTGGTTAAGGCAGATAAACAATTGCAAAAAAGAAGGCCGGTTGATTATTTGATGGAAGATTTTATCGCCCTTAGTACAATTTTGCTGACTTATGCGTTGACGGAAGTGGTTAATGGTTATGGTTTTGTGGCTGTTTTTGTGGCAGGGATTATGATCCAGCGGAGTTATCGCAATCCAGAAAAGCCGCTTTCTCAATTACATTTTATAGAACGCATTGAAAAGCTGATGGAGGTTGGGCTGATTTTGCTTTTGGGTTCGATGTTGCGAGTGGAACCGATGCTAAAATTTGCGGTTCCTACGCTTTTAATTGCACTACCTCTGCTGTTTGTGATTCGACCGATTGGTGCTTGGTTAAGTACAATTGGGGGTTCTTGGTCTCCAAAAACTCGCTTTCTTTTTGGCTGGTTTGGTATTCGGGGAGTGGGTAGTTTGTATTATTTAACCTATGCTTTTGGTCATGGGTTACAAGGATTTTTGGGAGAAAAAATTGGCTGGATTATTTATTCAACGGTGGTGATTTCTGTGGTATTACATGGCATTAGTGCAACGCCATTGATGAAGTCTTATCAAGAAGCACCGGAGGCAGGGTTATTGAAAACTTAACCGCTTAGCTGTTTTCTCTATCATCTATAACGGTTTTGACAGCAAACTTAGTTCTAAAAACCCGGTTCCTAAAAGAAACCGGGTTTTTATGTAGGGGCTGGGCGGTGATATTTGGCTCGGTATTTTAACCTAACGTCGTGATATTTTTACTCTTTGCCGGTGACTTTTTCTACTAATTCTTCGGCTTGTTCAATTAAACCGGGATCGGGGTTTTCTTCTTTGTATTCTTTTAAATTCTCTTCGTAAGTTTTTTCGATGCTTTCCAGGCTTTGTGCTTCTTTCACGGCTTCTTCGTAAGCATCGGCGCGACGTGCTGCTTCAGCAGGATTGACTTTTTCTTGGGCCGGCTTTTGATTAAATAATGATGCGGCGTGGGCCGGCATTTCAAACACAAACAAACCCGATAAACTAATTAAACTCAACAAGCACACAACTAAAACGCTTTTGCGTAGGGTTTCTGCGATTGCTAAAACACTTGTTTGCATTGAATTTGACTCCTTTGTTTTGCTTTAATAATTCTTATCCTAACTGCCAAGCTCTACAAAGTTGTCTATCTGCGGGTAGATTAAAAGGAAGATGTTTAATTACAAATTGTTACAGCTTTCAAGCATAGCGCCTTTCCCCCCTCGCCGCACAAAAGGAGGGGGGGTAATAGTGGCTATTTTGTTATGTTTAATGTGCTGTATTTTGTTAGAGCCACTGTTCTTGCACCGGCATTTGACGAGATGCCATCAGGTGTTCAAATAAATCGGTCGCTAAGGCTTGTTCTTGGGGCCAAACTCCGGGTTTTTGGAGTTTTCCTTTTAAGATTAATTCTGCAATCGCACCAGTGCCAATGCCGGTGGCTACGGCTGCACTGTTATGCACCACTGTTGAGCAAAAAGTCGTCGGTTTTCCATCTTTAATTCCGTTAACTTCTGAACGCACAGCGACGCCGGTACCAACCATTGTATCGGTGACTTTTGTCATGTTGTAAGAAACATGAGATAAAAACTCCACCACTGCTGAATTTTTTACCCAACTTTGCGGCCACAAATTGGCTACAAACCAAGTGAGATGATTATAAAGATCCGGCGCCGTGCCAAATTTTGTAATTACCGTTTTTGCTTGGGGGAATGTGTCAGGTAAGGTAAAGGCTTCTGGCATATCAAACCAATAAACGCCGGTTTTGCCGTAGGGTGCTGGAAACTCTATGGTTTCCCGGCCTGTGTAGGGTTTAACTTGTTTCCAGTTGCCATTTTCTAACACATCAAAGGGATTTTGTAAACCTAAAAATGTGGTTCGCATCACCGTTAAACCGGCCCCCCCAGAACTCCCGACTACATAACTTAAATGGATGCGTTCTGCTTCGTCTAATTTTTCCACACCTTGCCGCACCATACTGTTAGAAATACCAGGAAAAATCCCTGTATTGATAACAGCAGTAATGTCCGCCTTTTTTGCAGTCTCTTTGAGTTCTAATGCCCGACTTGTAAACCCGCGACTGTCGCTGACATCAACATAATTAACGCCTTCATCTATACAAGTTTTGAGCACGTTTGCATCGCGGTATTGAAACGGGCCGGCGCAATGTACCACCACTTTACAGCCCTTAATAGCATTTCTTACGGCTTCATGGTCGGTTAAATTCAAGGCCAAATACTGCACACCGGGGGCCGGCATGGGGTTATTTGCGGCAGCGGGATCGCGTCCAGTAATAGTGATTTTTGCATCGGTAAAGTTGGCGAGGTCTTTGGCAACGCTGCTCCCTATTCTGCCTCTCCCGCCAATAATTAAAACTTTTTCACTCATTTTTCTAACAGGGGTAACTATAAACCCAGAAAAACATATTAGGGATCAATTTTGCATCTATAGAAAGGCAGAATTATTTAAAAATATTTGAAAATAAGATTTTTCTTATTTGGCCTCAAGCCAAAAACGGCATAAGTAATAGTGCTTAGTAAAACTCATAAACAAGAGTTTATCCATCAGCTATTGGCGCACTTTCGAGAGATATAGATAATAACTGGCTTTTCTTTTAATCCTTAAAATTTTCGGCTAACTCAGATAACCTTAACTGCCTTGATGGTTATATCTGCCCTCATTTTTTATACTGGCTTTAAAGCTGATTTTTTCCCTCTATATCTGCTATGAATACCTGTGCTTTTTTAAGACTTTACAGAATACTTATTCCAGCAAAAAAAAGTTTTTAACTAAAAACGAGGGGTGCATTTTCACACCCCTCAGCAATAATTAAGAAATTCGGAACACAGATTTAGCCGTAGCCTTCAGAGAATTGGCTGCATCAGTTAAAGTTTGCGTAATTGGGTGCTGAGTTTGTAAGAAAACTCGCGCACAATTGCGTCCTGGCATTCCAGAAATTGAGCCGCCCGGATGCGTACCGGCGCCGGTTAAATACAACCCTTCAATGGGAGTTTTATAATTAGCCAACTCCGGCAGAGGACGGAAAAACACCATCTGATCCAAAGTCATATCAATGTGATAGTGATTGCCCCGCAAAAAGCCGGTGCGTTCCGACAATTCCGGCGGACTTTCCACACGACGAGCAATGATGGAATTCTTGATATTAGGCGCATAATCGGCAATTTTATCAACGCAACGATCCGCCACTTTATTCTTTAATTCATCAGTCCAGCCGGTGCCTTTCATTCCCGTACCATCCGCCCCTGCAATTTGATACGGTGCAAAAAATTCCACCCACAAAGTATGCTTTCCTTCCGGTGCCATCGTCGGATCAAGCATGGTTGGCATCACGACATAAAGCGACGGATCATCAGGAATTTTACCGACTGTTGGATCGCTGTGGGCGACTTCAACTTGATTCACAGAATCGGCAATCAAAAATGAGCCAATTAAAAACTCATCTTGGTGATTATGATGGTCAAAATGCAGCGGTTCTGAGAGCGCCAAATCAATCTTCATAATGCTCTCATTATTATTGACAATACGGCGTTCTACCCGTTCGCGTAAATTGGAATCCGCAGCATGAACGGCATCTTCATCAACCAAATGTAAAAACACGCGCTGGGCATCAATATTAGAAATCACGCCTTTTTTCGCACGATATTCTTGCCCACCTTTTACCCGAACACCAACCGCACGCCCGTCATCAACTAAAATCTTTTCTACTGCTTGATCGGTGAGAATTTTTCCGCCTTCAGCTTGCACCAAATTAACCAAAGCAGCGGTTAAAGCACCCGTTCCGCCACGCGGTCTTGCCATGCCCGGATTATGACGCATTGCCATCATAATTGCCCCCACAGAAATCGTTTTTTGTGAAGGCGGTGCACCTAATTCTGAGGCAAGTCTTGCCAGAGGTGCTTTGAGGAATTCTTCATCAAACCACTCTTCTAAAATATCGCGGGGACTTGTAAACATCGTGCGAACAAAATCTAGGGTTTTATCTGGCCCGCCAATTACAGAAAGTAAATCTTGCAGTTTGGCCGCATCATAGTTGCCGGCCATATCAATTACAGATTTCGGTGGGGCATTAAATATTGGAATCATTGCTCCAATTACTCGCTGCCAAAAATCAGTAAATTCTTTATATTTTTTGGCATCACGTTCGTTGTAGCGAGCAATTTCAGCACAAGTTTTTTCCAGGGAACGGTGGGCTAAAAAATACTTGCCGTCGGGATGAGGACAAAACACAACGGGGTCACAATAAAGATATTTTAAGCCGTATTTTTTTAACTCTAATTCTTCGACAACCGGCCCCAAGTGAATAAATTCATGGTCGATAGCGCAAAGGTTAAATTTAAACCCAGGCGCTTCCTCTGGCATAGCTTCCTCGGTTGTGGCTGCACCACCGGGAATCGAACGTTTTTCTAATAGCAAAACGCTGTATCCTGCTTTCAGTAAGTAAGCGGCACAGGTTAACCCGTTGTGACCGGCACCGATAATTACTACGTCGTAGGTTTCCATTCACAAAACTCCTAGATTACGAATTGCGTTAATCTTACAAAACTTTACAATTTACCAGGCTCTACCACCCGATAGAGATTGTGGTAGAGCCGGCAATACAAAAGTTAGAGAAACCCTTTCTTACTCAGTTAAAACGTAGGGAGCGCTCCCTTGGAAATAAAGCTAACGGTTACAAACTCCCCGCCAGTTGCAATTCTGCTAAGGGACGCCGGCGTTCATTTTTCACCACCATTTCCACACCACCGGCCGGCGCAAGCGTCACACCGCGACGTACCGGACGCACCGGCTGATTATTCGCCAAACCTAACTGCCAACGCGATACAATCGTTGCCAAAATTAACTTCATTTCAAACTGTGCCAAAGCTAACCCTAAACAACGCCGGTTTCCGCCTCCAAACGGCAAAAACTCATAGGGAGAAAATTGCCTTTCCAAAAATCGCTCTGGTTTAAATAAATGTGGTTCAGGATAAAGCTCTGGTCGGTGGTGAACTAAATAAATACAACCAAACAAAACGGTTCCAGGGTCAAACTCATACCCCATCAACTTAAAGGGTGATTTAACAATGCGAGGAAATGTTAACATTGCCACAGGATAAATACGCAGAGTCTCCGAACAAACCGCGCTCAAATATGGTAATTTAAAAATAGCCGTTGGGTCTGGATTTTCCCCCAAAGCGTCTATTTCTTGGCGTAACTTTTCTTCGACTTCGGGGTGCCGGTGTATCCAATAAAGAGCCCAAGAAAGTGCCGTTGCTGTTGTTTCGTGACCCGCCGCCAAAAGCGTCATCAATTCATCGCATAATTCTTCATTGTTCATGCCTTCTCCAGCCTCATCACGCGCCTGCAACAACAGCGTTAAAACATCATTGCGCTGGCTATCTAAATTTTGGCGGCGTTCCTCAATCTCGGCCTCTAGGAATTCATCTAACTCGCGCCGTTTTCGCAACCAATGACCCCAAGGACTCCAGGAGCCCAAATCTTTTTGTAAAAAGTCAAAAAACAACAAACTCGAACGCAAAGGCGACCCCAGCAAATCGAGAATTTCTCCTAAAAGTTTCTGAATTTTATAGTAACGTTCCCCTTCATTTAAACCGAAAACTGCGTGTAAAATTACGCCCATCGTCACTTCTTGCATTACATCCCGAACCGAAAAAGATTCGCCTATTTTCCACCGGCCTGTTGCTTGATTGGTAACATCACAAATCACCTGACTGTAATGGCGCATTCTTTCTCCGTGAAACGGCGGCATTAAAAGCTGACGTTCGCGCCGGTGTTTTTCTCCATCCATTAAAAAGAGGGACTTATCCCCCACCAAAGGCCGCAAAATTTCATTACCGCGACCGGTATCAAATTGCTTTGGATCGGCTGTAAATAACTCTTGAATACCCTGCGGATGATTAATAAATACGAAAGGGCTGACATTGCTAACTTGAGTTGTAAAAATGTCGGGATAACGCGAGGCAGCGTTATTCATATAAGCCAGCGGATCACCTACCCACTGTATTTTTTGGATAAAGGAAGGCGTTTCAATCCTATTAGGTAATTTCATTGCGGGGTAGAAGTAATATTTTTTGTCTCCACTATTCTAATAGTTTTCCCAATTACCAGCTTATAAAAAAGTAGGGACACCGTTGCTGGTGCCCCTACCTTTTGTAAACTCTCACAACACACTCCACCCCAGAAGCCGGAATCAAATCATGCAAGATTTATTTAAAATAAATATGAATTTCAGACCGGCTTTGTCGTTATACAAGATTAACTTCAAGTGGTCAGGAAAACCGCACCCGGATTAATTTCTTGCATAAAATCGCCCGGATTCAAACCAAGGGCCATATCGCCTAAAGGCGGCAAAGCAGCCCTGGGAGATCCCGACCGTTGAGCCGCAGGAGCCACCGGCACACCAGAGCGACTTTTGCCTTTACCGCGCAATCTTTTCGCAAAATCAACCCGCTTAGCTTGAGCAGTCGTGTAAGCCTTCGTATCCTTGGGAACTTGTTTAAGCGTTTTAATCGCCCCGTTATAATCTTTGACCTGCGCTCGCTTATAAGCTTGTTGAAGCAAACGCTGTCCAATCACCTCATTTTTAATTTGCTGCTTTTGACTATATTCATCAATTTTGACTTTAATTTTGGCATAATTTGGCAGCCCTTTAGGAATTTGAGAAAGTGCCTTTATTGCCCCTGTAAAATCTTTAGCCTTAGCTTTTTCACTTGAAACCTTAATTAACTTGTTAATTTCTGGGGCGAGGGCAGTTGTGGCTTGTTTAACCATTGGCTCAACTTTTTTGTGCCAAGTGGGAAGCGCCGGCAACTTATCTGCTTCTGCCAATACATCTCGCCAGCGTTTTTCTGAACTAGCTTTTTTTACTTTGGCAACTTGTTGGTTTGCCAAATTCAAAGTTTTTTCCCACTCAATCGAGGCATCTTTGGCTTGATAATAAGCCGCACTGTAGCGAGGAACTTCTGTGGCTAATTTAATTGCTCCTTTGAGATCGCCGGCCTTATACTCTTGCGTTGCTTTTGCAAACGTATCTAAACCAGGATCAACCGGCGCCGCCAGCAACAAATTATACATCCCAAAGGCCAGGGCCACCGCATTTGCCCCCATCCCAGCCACAAGTCCCGCTGTCACGAGCAAGCAGCCACCAGAAGAGCGAGTTTTAGCTTTTTGGGGGCTGTCTGACTTAACGCTCTTGCTGCGATCTAAGGGCGAGTGCTCGGCCTTCGCTTCTACGGGGCTACTGGGGGGGAGAAGTTGATCTGCCTTTTCTTCTACGGAGCTACTGACGGGCAGAGATTCATTACTTAACCATAAATCCCGCGTCAAATCTTCAACATCTAACAGCACTTCTGAAGGCAAATCGGCTGGTTGATTTTGTTGCTCTTGACGAGTAAAAAATGACCAGAGATTTTCCAAGACTTGGTTATCAAAATAAAATTTTAATTCTTCCTCGCTTATGCCGGTTTGGGCCCGCATTCCAATCAAAGCCAAAGCATAAATATCTGTTTTGGCAGAAGGTTGATAAAGCGAGTCAAAACTAAAAGGTAAATAAGGATTTTTGTCAATCGGTTGTAAGGCAGAAGTGGATGCTAAATTATTTTCTTCGGGTGTCCAAGCTGAATTTTCTTCTAAGAGAAAATGGCTAAACGGTGGCAGCCAAACATCTTTACTAAGGGCAAAGCCTGTGACAATTAACTTGCCATCAGAAAGCCGGCGGATAATTTTTTCGGGTTTAAGATCGCCATGAAGCACTCCCAAACTGTGAGCATATTGCAAGACTCCCATGAGGTCTTGGAGCATTGCCGTTACGTCGTTTTGGCTCCAAGGTTGGCCGGTTATGAGTTCAGCAGATAAGGGTTGACCTTCGGTAAATTCTTCCACCCAATAGAAGCTTTTTCCTTGATAAAAACTTGCTAATAAAGTGGGTATTTGTTGGTGGAGGCCAAGGAGTCTGAGGGTTTCGCCAAACTGTGCCAGAACTTCACCTGCTTCTGACCAATTGTTGAGGTAAGTTTCAGGAATTGGGATTTCTTTAACAATACATTTAGGATGGCCGGTTTCGGCTGTATCGAGCGCTAAATAAGTAGTCGGAACTGAGGGAGGTTCCAAGACGCTGATTACTTTATAACGCCCGTCTAATAACGTGCCTAACAAAGGCTTTAACATTAATTTTGTCATAGAACAACTTTCCACAGCCGCTCTTAATAAATCGCTAATTAGGGTTGAGTTTTTCGGGGGATGAGGGATTGGGATTTACCACTCCCCAAAAAAACAGGTAAAACAATGAGGGGTGCAAAGTGAATGCACCCCTGTTCTGCCGATTGTGGTTGCCGGTGGGGAGGCTTTTGGCCTTTCCCAGCGCTAACAAAGTGTTTAAGAGCTTGAGTTTTTTCTCAGCCAGTAAGACAGAACTATCAATTACTTTCAGCCTCCCAATTGCGTTTTCGGGAGAGAAAATACAAGTGGCTGAGTGGAAATTTCTTGAGGAATGTCGCCTGGATTGAGAGTTGCAGACGCCGATGCGTGGAGAGCGACTTGAGGAAATGTGTTACCAGCGGCAATTAATTGGCGCTGTTTTTGACTATACTCAGCGACTTTAGCGGGTACTTTTGTATAGGCAATGGTATCTTTAGGAATTTGTTTCAGCGAGCCGATGGCCGCGTCAAAATCTTTTGCTGATGCTTTGTTGTAGGCAGTTTGCAAGAGTTTATGGGCTTGGACTTCACGCGAAAGTTTTTGTTGTGCGGTTGGATCAGCTTTGGTAACTGTATTGGTGGCGCTTTGGTGGTTGAGAGTCTGTGCTTGTTCGTAAGAAGGTTGTAATTTGTTGTCTGCTTGGGCGTGCAATTGAGGCCCAGATAATTGTGCTGTCTCACTTATGGGCGATTGAGGAGAGGCGTACATTAGATAGCCGCCGATGGTGAGAGCGAGGAAATTAACAGCCACACCGGCACTGATGGCAGCGCGGGGAGAAATTTGAACTTCCTCGTTTTCGGTGACTGGTGCTAAGACGGTGGGAGGGCTGGCCGGTGGGGCCGGTTCGACATTTTCTTGAGGTGCACTGGAAGCGCGGAAAAAGCTTAATCGACCGCAACCATCATCTTTGAGATAGTGAAAAACGCGACGATTGCCTGTGGTGGTTTGCTGCTGCCAAATTAATTCAGGTGTGTTTTGGTGGGGAGGGAAAACAGACGGTTGGGGGCTGAGCGACTCGACGGTTCCCATGACAACCGATACCTCCATTGATTGGTTTTCTTGGAGGTGACAATTTTGGCCGGCCAAAATGCCGGTTTCCACCCTCACAAAGTGATTATCCTGTTTTTTGTTCAGGCGTTGAGTCATTTTGTATTCCATAAACGGTATCTTTCCTCTAATTGGGGTAGTAAAAATCACCGCACTCTTAAAATAATGTCGGTCTAAGGACTTTGAGGCGATTTCTGACAAAAACATCTAGGCTACACTCTACCGTAACCTCAACCGATTATCGGGAGAGGGGCTTGACCCACATCTTCAGTGTGCCGCTCTCGCCGTCTTGGCTCTAGGCTTTTTTACAATTTGTTAAAAAGCTAGGAGGGTAATAAATGAATTACAATCTATTTAAAAAATAAGCCGATTTTATTTCAGGGTTTTGTCAGCAACTTTTGAGAATATCCACATCAGTGAGCAGGCCAGCAGCGGCCTATTCTAGTGATGGGGCTTTCTTCTTCACAGCTTCCAACAAAATTATCACTGGGCATTTTTGGCAAAAAAGTTATAAAGAAATAAGTTCTGCTCTGATGGAAATATTTCGGCTTATTATTTCTTTATAAAACCTTTAATGACAAACAAGCAAGCGAACTGTAAATGAAACTACAAACCACCAACCTAAGTGATTAAGGCCACAAAAATTTACAGCCATGCTTTAAACTTGAGTTAACCCCTTGAAGGTAGAGGCCGGCTAAACGAATAAAAGTTTTTATTGGCTAGTCTGGATGTTTTGAGCAAGAGCATTTAGCTGCAAGCATAAAAACAAAGTTTAGCGAGGCTAATTTTTAAAGTCAATTTTTTTTCAAAATTCACCGCTTTTTTAAATACTGCAATGACAAATAACAATCCCGCCCATATTTTAATTGTCGATGACAGTCCAAGCAATTTACGGTTTTTATCAAAAATTTTAACTGATCAAGGATATAGCGTGCAAAGAGCGATCTCAGGAAACGTAGCTCTTAATGCGGTAAAAGCTAAGTTGCCAGACATCATTTTACTGGATATTCTTATGCCGGAAATGAACGGCTATGAAGTGTGTCAATTTTTAAAATCGCAACCAGAAACCAGCAACATTCCCGTTATTTTTATTAGCGCCCTTCAAGAAATAAGCGCTCAAATTCAAGCCTTTGAAGCGGGGGGTGTAGATTATATTACAAAACCGTTTCACATTGATGAAGTTCTTATCCGTGTTGAAAATCAATTACGCTTGCAATTTTTGCAAAAACAACTCAGTGAACAAAACGCCAGACTGCAACAGGAAATTCAAGAACGCCGGCGCGTTGAAATTGAATTAAGCAACCGAGAAAAGCTCAATCAATCGATTTTAAACTGCGCGCCGGTGGGAATTTGCTTGACCGATGAAAACGGCTATTTTGTGCAAGTAAACCCCGCCTATTGCGAATTGTATGGATTTACAGCAGAAGAATTAATTGGTCAACCTTTTACGATTCATTTTCCCGATTCTGATACCTCAGAAATTTCGTTTATATTGCAAGAATATAAAAATTTTATTTGCACAAGCACTGAAAATCAAACCGGCAAATATTGTGTTTCTCGCAAAGAGGGAACGCAATTGATAGTGGACATTACTCGCAGTGTGTTTCAACAAGAAGACGGACAAATTTTTGCTGTAACTTCCGTTAAAGACATCACCGAACGCCACAGAGCAGAACAAGAGAAAAATCGCTTAGTGCTTTCGTTGCAAAAAAGCAAAGCTTCCTTAGCAGCCGCCCAAAGAGTTGCCCATATAGGAAGCTGGGAATATGACCTAAACACAGGCAAAATTACTTGGTCAGAAGAACTGTTTCATATCTTTGGGCTAGAGGCAAATCACCGGGAACTAAGCTACCCAGAAGTGGTTAATTTAATTCATCCAGAAGACCAGAAATTTTTTCAAGAAACTGTTAAACGCGCTCTGGAAAATCCCAACTTATACGAACTAGAATTCCGCATTTGTTGTCCAGACGGTCAACTTCGGTATGTAGAAGGAAAAGGAGAACCAGTCATCCGTCAGGGAATGGTGATTCAGTTGTTTGGAACTGCAATGGACATCACCCATCGCAAACAAGTGGAACTGCAACTGCAAAAACAATTTTACCGCAGTAACCTGCTGCGCCATATCACAGAAAAAATCCGCTCTGAACTAGAAACAAAGAAGATTTTTGAAATAGCGGCAACTCAACTGGGGCAAGCTTTTCGAGCAAGTCGATGTTTAATTCACACTTATATTTTGCAGCCAATTCCAAAAATTACTCTGGTGGCAGAATATGTGGTAAATGGCTATGAATCGCTCTCAAATTTTGATTTTCCTATCAGCGACTCCCACATACAAAAGTTATTAATGCTTGATAAAGCTAGAGCTTCAAATGATGTTTATAAAGACCCTTTGTTAGAAAAAAAACTTTCAATTTTTCGGCAATTTAGAATCAAATCTATGTTAGCAGTTCGCACTTCCTATAAAGGAAAAGCTAACGGAATAATAGCGTTTCATCAATGTGACGAATACCGAGTATGGACAGAGGAAGAAATTGAATTTTTAGAAGCCATTGCAGCCCAATTAGGAATCGCCATCGCTCAGGCAAAATTACTAGACAAAGAACAACAAGCGCGCGAGGAACTTGACCGGCAAAACTTACAACTCCAGCAAGAAATTAACATCCGTGCTGTTACCGAAAACGCCCTGATTCAAAGCGAAAGCAAATATCGTGCCTTGGTGGAATCTTCCCAGGATATTATTTGGTCAGTAGATTCTGAAGGTCGATATACTTTTATTAACCCAGCAGTTCAACAAATTTACGGCTACGAACCGGCAGAAATGATTGGGCATTTAATGACAGAATTTTTGCCCTCAGAACAAATCGCCAAAGAAGAAAATATTTTAGAACGCCTCTTGCAGGGCGAATCAATTTTTCATTATGAAACCACCCACCTTACCAAAGACGGAAAAGCGATTTATCTGCTGTTAAATGCTCTGCCATTAAAAAACGAGCAGGGAAAAATTATTTCGATCATCGGCACAAATAGTGATATCACCGAACGCAAACAAAGAGAAGAAGCCCTAAAATTAATTGTCGAAGGAACAGCATCTACCACCGGCGATGCTTTTATGCGTTCCTGCGTGCGGTATTTAGCAGAAGTTTTGCAAGTAAAATATGCCTTCATTGCCCAACTGGTAAACGCTGATAAAAATACAGTCCATATCCTTTCTTTCTGGCAAGGAGAAACCTGGGGCGCAAATATGCTTTCTGATTCTTCGTCAACCCCCTGCTATGAAGTTTTACAAGGAAAACCTCATTTTTGTTCTCATTCGCTGCAATCTTTGTATCCAAAAAGTGAAGAATTAGGCATATTTAATGCCGAGAGCTATTGGGGAGTTCCCTTATTTGATTTTCAAGGAAAAGTCAGCGGTGTTTTGGCAGTGATGGATACAAAACCGATGACTTATGATGGGGGAGCCGAATCTATTTTAAAAATTTTTGCAGCCCGTGCCGGTGCAGAAATTGAACGCAAACGAGTTGAAGAAGAATTGATCGAAAGCCAAAAACGCCTCAGTACCCTTGTCACCACCAATGCAGACGGTTTAATTGTGGTTGATAATCTGGGAATTGTCCAATTTATCAACCCAGCCGGTGAAAAAATATTAGGTCGTAAAGTTTCGGAAATGCTGGGTCAATTATTTGGAATTGCTACTCACCCAAACAAAACGACTGTTATAGACATTCCTCACCGTACTGGCGAAATTATCACCGTTGAAATGCAGGTTGTTGATATTGTCTGGAGAAGCGAAAATGCCTATCTGGTTTCCCTCAGAGATATTAGCGAACGTAAACAAGCGGAAAATGAAATTCGCTTGTTACTTGAAACCACCCAAGCTATCAGCAGGTGTGAGGATATTAGCAGCGCTCTTGCTGTTATTTTACGTTTAATTTGCATTACAATTAGTTGGGATGTAGCGGAAGCCTGGATACCCTCAAGCAATGACAGCGTTTTAGAATACAGTCCGGGTTGGTATCGCTACGAAGCCAGCTTTCAAGAATTCCAGCGCCACCATGAAAACATGGCGTTTGCACCAGGCGAAGGGCTACCTGGTCGCGTTTGGCTTTCTCAAAAACCCGAATGGATAGAAGATATTAATAATAGCGAAATAACCGTTTATTTGGCATCAGAAATTAGCGCCCAATTAGGATTAAAAGCTTGCTTTGGTGTGCCAATTATTGCCAGTGATAGCGTTATTGCTGTCTTGGTATTTTTCAAACGAGCAAAAACTAAAGAAACACCCCGGTTGCTGGAATTAGTCAACGCTGTTGCCACACAATTAAGTTCTTTAATTCAGCGCAAAAAAGCCGAACAAGCCTTGCGAGAAAGTGAACGCCGTTTCCGAGCCATTTTTAACTCTACCTTCCAATTTATCGGCTTGCTAACAACCGATGGCATTTTATTAGAAGCCAACCAAAGTTTGTTGAACTTTGCGGGGGTTACAGAAAAAGAAGTCGTGGGATTACCTTTTTGGCAAACGCCTTTTTGGAAAATTTCAGACTCGGCACGCGCCACCGTTCAACAAGCTATTCATCGCGCTGCATTCGGGGAATTTGTGCGTTATGAAGTCGAACTCACTGGTGCCGGGGAAAGTGCGCTCACGATTGACTTTTCTCTGAAACCTATTTTTGACGAAGAAACCGGCCAAGTTGTGATGCTTATTCCCGAAGGACGCGACATTACCATTGCCAAATCTTTACAAAAAGAATTAACTCTGCGCGAACAACAACTCGATGCCTTTTTCTCCTCGGCACCGGTGGGTTTAGCATTTTTTGATAGCCAATTACGCTATGTCAAAATTAATGATTTACTTGCTCAACTTCACGGAGCGCCAATAACTGATCATATCGGCAAAACTCCAGCCGAAATCATCCCCAGACTTGCCTTGACAGTTGAATCAAACTGTCGAAAAATTCTCGACACCGGCACCCCTTTAATCAACCTCGAACTATCCACAGAAAACCCCTCTTTGCCCGGTTCTTTCCGAGACTGGATTATTAGTTATTTTCCGATTCCAGGGGAAGGTGAGCAACTTTATGGAGTGGGTGCCGTTGTCATGGAAATTACCGACCGTAAACGAGTCGAAGCTGCCTTTCGCTCTGCCACAGAACGCTTACAGCACTTGCTTGGCACCAGTCCGGGGATTATTTTTAGCTGTCAGCCTTCCCCAGAACAAACCACAACTTTTATTAGTGAAAATGTTACGGAGGTTTTGGGATATGAAGCAGGGGAATTTTTGGCAGATCCTCATTTTTGGGTAAAGCATATTCACCCCCAAGATAGAAAACGCATTGTTGCCGAGTTGCCTCAACTTTTTGAAAATTACTCTCAGTCCCACGAATACCGTTTTCTGCACAAAGACGGGGGCTATCGCTGGTTATATGTTCAACTTCGGCTTGTTTCCACCTTGGCTACTAATAACCCCCAGGAAATCGTTGGTTATGCAGTCGATATCACCGAGCGCAAACGTGCCGAAGATGCCCTCAGCCAAAGTGAAGCCACCAACCGCGCTTTATTAAATGCGATTCCTGATATGATGTTTCGCAGTAAAGTCGATGGCACTTTTGTTGATTTCAAACCGGCTAAACACATCAAAACTCTCCTTTCTCCCGATAATTTTTTGGGAAGTAATATTCAGCAAGTGCTCCCAGCAAAATTAAGTGAGCGGATTTTAAACGCTTATGAACAAACGCTGTCAACCGGCAAGGTTCAAGTTTTAGAATATCAATTAGAAATAGGCTCAGAAGTTTGTGATTATGAAGCTCGCATTGTTCCTTGTGGGAACGATGAAGTTATCTCAATGGTGCGCGATATCTCAGAGCGCAAACGTTCCGAAAAAGCCTTGCGAGAAAGTGCAGAACGGGAGCGCGCCGTTGCGCGAGTGATTGAACGAATGCGGCAGACGCTTGATTTTGAAACGATTTTTAGCTCCACCACTCAAGAATTACAACAAGCGCTGAGTTGTGATCGCGTTGTGGTTTATCGTTTTAATTCTGACTGGACTGGGGAGTTTGTTGCTGAGTCGGTTGCCCAGGGCTGGTGCCAATTAAAACAAGAACAGTACAGCGATTCTCTCTTAATGGCTAATGCTGTAAACGGCGCAAATTGCCCGATAAAAAGTATGAAAAGTGAAGCAGATATTCAAGATAATTCTTTCCAAAGCTGCCCGGAAAGATTCTATAAACATCTTGAATCTTTCCGGTCGGTTTCTGATATTTATCATGCCGATTTTGAGGAGTGTTATATCCAGCTTTTAGAACGATTCCAAGCCAGAGCTTATATTATTGTTCCGATTTTCTGCGGCAGTAAACTTTGGGGCTTGCTGGCAAGTTATCAAAATTCGGGGCCCCGCAATTGGGCAAGCCCAGAAATTAATATGGTTGTTCAAATTGGCGCTCAATTGGGTGTGGCTTTACAGCAGGCACAATTATTTGACCAAACTCAAAAACAATCCGCAGCTTTGCAACAAGCTCTGTTTGCTGCGGATGCGGCAAATCGCGCTAAAAGTGAATTTTTGGCTTCGATGAGCCACGAGTTAAGAACGCCGCTCAATGCAATTTTAGGCTTTACTCAAGTGATGAGCCGAGATGTATCTTTGAACCGGCAACAGCAGGAAAATTTGGGCATTATTAATCGGGCCGGTGAACATTTGCTAAATTTGATTAATGATATTTTAGAAATGTCAAAAATTGAGGCCGGTCGCACCACGCTCAATATCACAGGTTTTGACTTGCTCCGCTTCCTAAAAACTCAGGAAGAAATGCTTTATTTAAAAGCCCAATCCAAACAAATAAAGTTAATTGTTGAAATTGACCCAGAAGTTCCCCAATATATCCGAACTGATGAAAGCAAATTGCGGCAGGTTTTACTCAATATTTTGGGAAATGCCATTAAATTTACCGAAAAAGGTGCTGTGACATTGCGCGTCAAAACAAACCCCTCTCATCTCTCTGATTCTTCGCTTCCGCTTAGTTTTGAAATAGAAGACACCGGCCCCGGAATTGCCCCAGAAGAAATCAATCTTCTTTTTGAGGCTTTTGGACAAACGGAAGTAGGCCGAAAATCACAACAAGGCACGGGATTGGGTTTACCCATCAGTCGTAAATATGTTCAGCTTTTAGGCGGAGATATCCGCGTCAGCAGTACCGTAGGAAAAGGTAGCTGTTTTAGTTTTGAGATTCCTATTTCTAAAGCAAATGCGGGTGAAATTAAAGCCGATATATCGCCGCGTAAAGTTATGGGTTTGGCTCCAAATCAGCCCGAATATCGTATCTTAGTGGTGGATGATTTACCCGAAAGCCGCCGGTTATTATTAACGTTGTTTAAATCTCTGGGTTTTCAAGTCCAACAAGCTGAAAATGGTCAGGAAGCTGTGGCTTTGTGGCAAAATTGGCAACCCCATTTAATTTGGATGGATATGCGGATGCCGATCATGGATGGTTATCAAGCAACAAAACAAATTAAAGCCGATCCAAAAGGCAAAGAAACGGTGATTATTGCCCTCACTGCAAGCGCTTTTGAAGAAGACCGCAAAATGGTTTTAGAAGCCGGTTGTGATGACTTTATTCGCAAGCCTTTTCAACAAGATGTTTTACTAGAAAAAATCAGCCAGCATCTCAAAGTTTCTTATATTTACGAAGAATCTCCGCCCCCAAATTCCGACAGCCACACGCCACCTAAAACCATCACGCCGGAGGATATCAAGCATTATTTATCCCAAATGCCGGTAGAGTGGATTGAACAAGTTTATCGCGCTTCCTGCCAAGGTAGTGATGATATCATTTTTGAATTACTTGCGGAGGTTACTCCCGAATTATCTGATTTAAAAAACACTTTTGCTGATTTAGCTGATAACTTCCAATTTGAAAAGATTATGCAGTTAATCACGGGGTGATTTTTTGGTTTTTTCCTTTGTTTCGGATAGCCGCTACTACTGCCTAAAAAAGGGGGGAAACAGAAGAGGTTTTTAAGTTTCTCCCCCCCATAAGAACAGATTTTTAAGATTTTAACTCTTTCTTTGCAGAGCGCAGGGAAGATGCTGGATGCCCCGTGAGGAGGGTTTTTTTAAACCGCAGATTAACGCAGATTAACGCAGATGAATGGGATAATCTTTGCAGTTGTGTGAGGAGTTTAATGGAGGCTGAATTATTCCATCATGGCTTGATAAAGAAATGCAGCTACATCCGCTCTTGTCGCCATCTGTGAAGGATTAAAAATATTCGCATTGTCTGCATTAACCACCATTCTCCTTTCTGTCGCCGCCGCCACTGCATTGCGAGATTCGGCGGGAATTGAAGCGCTATCACTATACACTTTTAATACTGTATCGGCTGAATTTTTTGGAGAAAATTTTAAGCCATTTGCTAAAACAACTACCGCATCCAGCCGGTCTAATTTCTTTTCGGGATTAAATGTTTCACCTTCAAAAAATCCCATTTCATAGGCTTCTCGAATTGCCGCCGATGCCCAATGATTGGCCGGCACATCTTGAAAAACCATCGCTTTTCTGACTTTTGGTAAATTAAATGCTCGCCGAATCATTGCCGCGAATTCTGCTCTCGTCACCGGCTCGTTTGGCCGGAAATTTCCATCCATAAATCCCTGCAAAATTTCCCGCGCTGCCAACTCGGAAATATAATTTTTTGCCCAATGAGTTGCCGGCACATCGGGGAAGCTTACTTGTATTCCCTCACTCACTCCCTTTTCTCGATAATTTGCCATAAACTCGCTGACATCGTAATAGGTTGAAGCGCTATTTTCTGGCACATTCACTATCTGATAAATTTTCCCCGGTTCTGCTCGCAAAGCCGGTGCTATCCCCGTTCCATATAACGCTACTGTTCGATTCATTACCGAAAAAGCTCCACTACTAAAGGCCGGTGGATACACACTATTTGCACTCGGTGGCGGCAATTCTCCTACCTGATAACCACTGATATTAATATTTGGCAACCGGCTTAAAAATGTCACCCGTTCCCCTCCATTTTGCGGCACAGTGAGTTCAGTAAAATAATCCCCAAGGCGGCGATTATCATCCAATTTTCCATCCCCATTTGCATCAATTCCATACAACGTTCTTACCACTCCAGAAATTGCCGTATTCTCAGGCAAAACTAAATTTACAGCAATTGTTTCTGCCGGCAATTCAAACTCACTATAGCCAATTGGCCGATTTTCTAAATCATATAAGCGCACCACAATTCGATCTCCCGCCGATAACCCTTTCATAAAATTTGCCCGTGCATTCGGTTTATAGCGAAAATCGCCCATAAATCTTTCCCTTAAATATCCCTCTCCCCTTTTTGCCTTCAAAGAAAGACGCACAATCACATCCGAACCTGTGGCACCCGTTCGCAAAATTGCTAAACTAAATTGATTCTTTCCTGGTAAATTTAAAACTTCAGGCATCGGCGTGGCTGTCTGGTTAGCCGCTTGTAAAGCTGTTTCTCTAACATTACTATTAGAATTTAAATTTTGCGTTTGTTGGCTATTTCCTCGCCCAGCAATTGAGCCAAAGCTTTCTAACGTTTCCAGTTGAATTTGTTGGTCTTTTACATTATTTCCACCATCATACCGAACTTGTACCAAAGCTTTAATATCCACCCCGCTTAAATCCACATTTCCACCCAGCGCTTGTCTAAGTTGAGCGATAGGAATAATTTCTGGATCTAAACTAATATCCCCCGTCGTATTAGCGATCAATCTTGCCCCAGTGCTGGTATAAACCGGCACCCAATTATTCTCTTTTTGAGCAAATAACTGATACACAACATTCGCATAAGAAGTTACAGGTTTTTTGCGAATCTTCAACTGTACCGTCAGCGCCACCGGTTCCGAATTCCGGTTCAGCAACGGTTCCATACTCACCGTCATATCCCAACCTTGAATTTCTGCCAATAGCAAGGGAGGCTCAGCCAAACTTGTCGCCAAACTAGGAATTCCCCAAAGCGAAATCGGCAAAAATGCAGCCGCTAGGGGTAATATTTTCCACAATTTTAAGCAGTTGTTTTTCCGGATCTGTTTTCTAAAGGTTTTCATAGTTGTATTTAGTTCACAGCAAAGTAATCTATCAATTTTAGCCGGCCCCGGCCTCAGTGGCATTCACTTCTCCCACAATCGTATAAACCGTTGTTTCATCCGCCTTCCCACGCAATTGAATTGCCCCAACTTCCTCAGCCAAATAGCGGTCGCTAACATAACTATAAGTGCGGTCAGTCAGCAAAATTTTAAATTGTTTATCTGCCGTTAAATTTTTCGTCATTGCTTCCAGTCGCGCCGCCACATTAACGGTATCTCCCACCACCGAATAACTTAAACGTTCTGCACCTCCCACTGTTCCCGCCACCACCGTGCCGGTGTGAATACCAATTCCAAATTTAATCACCGGTTTTCCTTCTTCTTCAAAGCGTTTGTTAAGCTCTTTTAATCGTTCGTGCATCGCCATACTTGCAGCAATAGCAGCCGTTGCATCGCCTTTAATATTTTCCACCTGACCTTGAGGAAAAGGAATACCAAACACCGCCATAATTGCATCCCCAATATATTTATCAATTACGCCGCCATGTTCCATAATACAGCGAGCCATTACATCAAAATATTGATTGAGCCAGTTCAGCAAATCTCGCGGTTTCATGTTTTCTGAAATACTCGTAAAACTACGAATATCCATAAACAGCACTGTAGCCGTTAACTCTTGAGCTTCCAGTTCCCCATTTTCAAAAATTTCGTCTTTGCGCTCCCAAATAACCTCTGCCATTTCTGGGGCAACGTGCTGGGCAAATAAACTCATTAATTGTTGTTTTTCGTATTGTTCTCTAACCTGTACAAATAGCAACGTTAATAAAATTGTCGCCACCGGCGCCGCCACCGGAAACCACAAGTTTCCCCAACAAAAAGCCGCAAAAACAATCGTAAACCAAGCCGGCGGTAACATTAAACCAATAAAAATCCGTTCTTTAAGTTTGCGCTCAAATAAAAACCAACTTGTCACCGGCCCCGCCATCAGTAAAATCAATAAATCAAACCAATGATCCGAAGGTTTTAATAACCTTTGATTAAGCAAATTATCGATAACAGCCGCATAAAGATAAACGCCAGATGTGGGCGGTTTTTGATTGAGGGGAGTTCGCATTTCATCCATGCCGGTTGCAGTTGCCCCTACCAAAACCAACTTGCCGGTTAAGTCGGGATTGATTCTACCTTCGGCAATATCTGCAAAAGAATAAGTAGTTAAATATTCTGTTTTACTCGGCCAGTTTATCCAAATATTTTGATATTTTTCAGCTTTTCTCGCTGCGGGTATTCCTACTGTTTTGCCCGGATTATTAGCATTATAAACTTGCAACATTGCTGCCGATAACCCCGGAATACTGATTTGTGGTGTATTCACCCAAATTGTTGAATTCCGACTAATTCCATCTTCATCGGGTTGATGCAAAATATGACCAACTCCTGCTGCCGCAGAAGCTAATTTCGGCAAAACTTGTAAGCTTTTCCCTTGTTTATCCCACGCTCTTGCTAAGACTGAACGATTATTTGCTGCCAGTGCTGAAGCCAGTTCCTCATCATTTGCACTGGGTGCGATCCACAAAATATCAAATCCAATCGCCGCCGGTGGAGTTTTTTCTAAAGCTTGTAAAAGTTGAGCATACCGAGTTCTTGGCCAGGGAAATTGTCCATATTCTTGTAAACTCGCCTGATCAATAGCAATAACCGCTATTCTCTCATCCCATTTTAACTGAGGACGCAGTTGATAAAAAGTATTATAAGCTAAATTTTCTGGCTGTTTCCAGTATCCTAACCCTGCAATACTGACCGAAACAACAGCCGCCATTGCACCCGGAAGCCAGGGATAGTTGCCTGTTAAAAAACTTTGAATTCGTTGCAAGCCTGTTTTGACTACCATAAGACAATTTTTGATTTTAGATGCCCAGATTTTTGATAAAAAATTGGAAATTTCCCAATAAAAACCAATTTAAGAAAATAATCCATCTGCGTTTATCTGCGGTTAAAAAAACTCAAACAGAAAAACACACCCTCACAATCAAATCTAGTATAACAAAGTAAGTTTTTGAACAAACAAAACGCTATAAGTTCGCCGTTTACCTGGTTTCTTACAACCTCTAGGTCAAGAATTTTTGTCTTTGTTTCTTTTTTAAAGGTTCCTAAATTTTGTTTAAAGCACGGCAATTTCGTAAGCGGTTTCTCGGACTTCTGGCCCGCGAACCACAAATCTAAGCCGGCGATTTAAAGGACGCTCAACAATAGCCGTAAAGTTGCCTTCGGCATCGGTTTGGATTGCTTGACCATTGATAAAGACAATATCCAGCGGATCAATTTTTCCCACAACGCGAACGGCTTTTGCCGCGAATCTCCTGACGCTGAGGACTTCTAATTTAGCGCGTGGGGGAATAATTTGCGGTGCAGTGGGTGCGGAACCTGGGGTAATGACAACATATTGGCCGCTACTCACCGGCACCCGCCGGCCTTGACTAATGACATCCACGCTTCCTTGAATGGAGGAAACACCGGTTTTGCCATCCGGGCCAACACTAACACCAAAGGCGGTACCTTGAACACCGGCCACACCAGCAGGCGTTTCAATATCCACCGGATAATTACCATTTGCATTTTGTTGAGCCAGCAAAAGTTTTTGGCCGGTTTGTAGCGGTGCATTTACAGATATGTCGGTTTGCTGCATGGATGTAACTACACCAGCCCCTACCCTTTGTTTATCTAGGTTGCCAACAGCCGTACCCACTGACAAGCGCACTTGTCCCCTACTCACAAATAATGAAGTTCTGCCGGTGGAGAGGGTTCTGATCGTCAGGGCTGTATTTTCGGAAATTTCCACAGACCCCAGTTCGGGGATATATAAGCGCACGCTGGAGTTATTAGCGGTCAGCAGTTGAGATTCACCGGCCCCCAAGCGTTGATTTAAGGTAACAGGTGTTTGCGTTGGCCCGTAAGTAACAATGCCTTCGATGTCTTCCACCACCGCAGAAAGGCCGGTTTCGCGTTGATTTTGGCTGAGTTGAGAAATGCCGATTTTTTCTTTAACTAACTCGCTCTTGGCGCTTGCACTCAAGGCCAAATCAAAAGAAAATAAAGCCGAGATAGCACAACTTAAAATAGCAATTTTTTTTGAAAATATGCCTTGAGTGAACGATGTCATAAATTAACCTAGGAACTCACAACAAATACTATCACTCGCTTAGGTTTTCCATATTGGCTGTGGGGGTCAGGATTCAGTAAAATTCCTAATGGTCTGGGCTACCGGCTGTTGGATTTTAATTAATTTACCTTTAGCGGGTTGCTCAATTAAAAGCGGTTTTGCACCTTCTGTTAAAAGAGGTTTTGTGGTATCTAAAGCTTGCAGGCCATCTAAAATTGCTTCGCGTACTACCGGCTCGGTTTCTGTTGACATCATCAAGCGGAAGCAATCGACAACTGCTTGCCGGTCAGTTTGATCACCTGCTTGGTATTTTAATTTTCGCGTCAATTGTTGGACAGCAATCAAGCGTTTAAGCGGGTCTGCATTGGTTAAATTCATTACCAATTCGTTGAGTTCAGCTTCTTGTTGACCGGCTTTTGTGCCCACCAATTGCCACACCAAAAGCACCAGCACAGCCATTGTGCCCAACCCTTGTAAAATTGCCCCGGTTGCCAAAACTGGGTTTGACGACTCTGCCCAAATGGCCAAAGCCAAGTAACTGCTGAGTGCTGCGAGTCCGCCGCTGGTGACGGTGGTAGCAATGAGTCGGTTTTGGCCGGTGAAAAGTTGACGCAGTTCTGCGGTAGGGATTTCCCACTCGCTTTCTTGGAGTAGGTAAACCAAGGTCATCACGAACACACCGCTGCCGGTGGCCACCATCAGCCGCCAGTTGCAAATCACCATCGCCACTACAACACTCACCACTAACAATGAGCCTCCCGACCGCCTGTAGCGTCGAGAGTGTCGCTTAAGTGTTTTCAGTGGTAGTTTTGGTGACAAGTCTGGAATTTGGTTTAGGAGTTGCTGCCACCGAGATAACGCTTTTGCCACGTTTGGTTACCTATTGAGTTGCGAGCGATTGAGCTTTGGTCGGCTTTTCCTGCTATTGCAGGCGAATCGTACCTTGATATCTTAAATTATTTGTTCGCAACTCGTGCAGAATCTCATTTTTTTGCAAGTTTCTCTCCAGGCTGCTAAAAGCTGAAGGTGAAGTCATCAACGGTTAAGTGCCCGTCAAAGGTTAAGAAGTTGACGCGGTGAATGTTTTCCGCTCTCAAGCTTAACAGGTAGTTTGGCCTGATCGCCGATTCCGAGCCGGCCAGATTTGCCCCCGACATTTCCGCATGGCCCACCGGCTTGTCGTCTTGGTCATAGGCGGCGAGGACTGCTTTGCGGGAACTGGTTACAAGCCCGCTGACACACCGCACCGGCTTTGAGAAGATTGCCTCTAAGTATCCGCTTTTTGGTGCGCCGATTAAGACAATGTTGCCTGAATGAGGGGGAAAGGCTGGGTTGGAAGGGCTAATCGCCATCGTGTTTGCAAAAAGAACTCCGCAGTGTTGAAATTGTTTCTCTACCATTTCAAAACACTTCAACTCCTCTAAATTTAATCGCACGCTGAGTCCTTTTTCTACCCGCAGTTTTTCTTTTAAATGGTTTTTTCCCCGCCAAGGCGCTGCGAGTATAGCTGATGCCGATGCCCTTTCTTTGTCTATTTTTTCCAATTCGATATCTTTTCTGCTGTTTGGTTGATATCTGTAATGCTCTGCCATAATACTCCCCTGATTTTTTTTCATTGTTGTTACTTTTTTAGTTTTTTTAGTCTCTACAAGTATAATTTTTTCACTTCTACGCAAATGAAATAATGCAAGGTTAAAACAAAGTTTATTTGAGTTGGGGTTGATTTTCCTCCTTTGCCGAAAATCCTGATAGTTCGCTTTGGGTGTTAGGGGGGTGAGGGGTAAAACCCCTCATCTCATTATCAATGATTGACGAGAAGTTGTGAGCCCATGTTCGGTGCGACATCCCACTGCGTAGGGCAACATGAGCTTTTACGGGGCTTTATTTATGCCATCAGGAGACACCGCCGGTATGCCAGAAGGTTTGGCCAAATCTTTACAAAACCGCCTTGGCGTTTATAATTCCTTTAAAATAAAGAAAACTTGCGGCAGTTAAACAAGAGTCGGCAATCCATGCCAGGATTTTGCTGACAGCGCCGGTGAAAAGCAATCTACAATTTATAAATTTAAAGTTGTGTGAGGTTTGTTATGTTAATCCCCCTAGGGTTTGAGCAGCAATCAATAGTTACGTCCCTCGGCAGAATGGTTTATTATACCGGCACAAAAGAATTGTGGGGGACATCCCAAACAAAAAGCTTAGTATTTTTTCATGGGTTTGGGGGAGGTTCTTCTGCCTATGAATGGTCAAAAGTCTATCCGGCTTTTGCAGCAGATTACCGAATTTTGGCCCCCGATTTAATTGGCTGGGGACGTTCTGAACATCCAGCCCGGAATTATCAGGCGGCGGATTATATCACAACTTTGATCGAATTTCTGGAAAAAACTTGCAATGAGCCGGTAGCGGTGGTTGCTTCATCGTTGACGGCAGCCTTAACAATTCGGGCTGCTATTACTCGTCCAGACTTGTTTAAATGTTTGATTTTAACAACGCCGGCGGGATTATCAGATTTTGGGCAAAATTATGGCAATAGTCTCTTTGCCCAAGTTATCAAAACCCCAATTTTAGATAAGTTTATCTATAGTGCCGGTGTGGCAACGGCTGGGGGAATTCAAAGTTTTTTAGAAAATCGCCAATTTGCCAATCCTGACCTAATTTATCAAGAAATTGTAGAGGCTTATTTAGAATCGGCAAATCAGCCAAATGCGGAATATGCAGCGCTTTCTTTTGTGCGGGGTGATTTATGTTTTGATTTGTCGTTATATATCCCGCAACTAACCATTCCAACGGCGATTATTTGGGGACAAAAATCAGAATTTACAAGTCCTGAAACCGGCAAACGTTTAGCAAGTCTGAACCCCGGAGTGATTCGCTATTTTGAAGAATTACAAGATGTAGGTTTAACGCCGCAATTAGAATTACCGGGGATTACTGCCGGTTTGATTTCGCGTTTTTTGAAGTTGCTTTGTTGATTTGTTATTGGTCATTTGTCATTGGTCATTGGGCATTCGTGATGTGAAATAAACGATGAACAATGAACCAATGAGGTGAGCAAAACCGTACTGGCAAAGTTTAGTTTTCTGGTATGAGGTCAACAAAACCAGCCGGTACAATAAAAAGAAGGATCAGGAGAAAATGTTATGAATCAATTTAAAACAGTTGCTTTATTAAGTTTGCTGAGTGCGTTGCTGATTACGGTTTGTTATTGGGTAATTGGCGGTACTGGCGGCGCGATTATTGGGGTTATTTTGGCGGCGGTGACGAATTTGGGTTCTTGGTATTATTCGGATAAAATTGCTTTGGCGGCTTATGGCGCCCAGCCGGTGAGCTTTGAGCAAGCCCCCGGATTATATAATATGGTGCGCCGGCTTACAGAAAGGGCCGGTTTACCGATGCCTGGGGTTTATATTGTTCCCACTCAAAATGCTAATGCTTTTGCCACCGGCAGAGATCCTGAACACGCAGCAGTTGCAGTGACAGAAGGCATTTTAAATATTTTGCCAGATGATGAACTTGAGGCAGTAATTGCTCACGAATTAAGCCATATTTATAACCGGGATACGCTAACTCAAGCGGTGGCGGCGACGGTGGCGGGTGCGATTTCGTTTTTGGCGCAAATTGCGAGTTATAGTATGTGGTTTATGGGGGGTTCGCGGGATGAGCGAAATGGCCCTAATCCGATAGCGTTATTGTTGACAGTTGTGTTGGCGCCGGTGGCGGCGTCGGTGATACAGTTGGCGATTTCGCGGACGCGGGAGTTTGAAGCGGATGCGGGGGCTGCTAAACTAACAGGAAATCCTCGTGCTTTGGCTCGTGCTTTGCAGCGTTTGGATGCGAATGCAAGACAAATTCCAATGCAGGGTAATCCGGCGTTTGAACCGCTTTTAATTATGAATGGGTTTTCTGGGGGTCAAATGTTGGCCGGTTTGTTTTCTACTCATCCTTCTACTGAGGCGCGAATTGAGAATTTGTTGCGCTTAGAGAAGGAGTTGACGGGGGGTAGGGTTTAGGTTTGTAGATTTTGTTGTGCAATTGAGTAGAAAAATGATTTGATGAGTTTTTTGGGTGCAATTTTAGACAAAAATTAGGGTTGCCGGTGGGGTGGTAAAACACCCCTGTTTTTATTTTTAGCGGTTTTTGAGTGGGCCAAATTCAGAGGAGTTGGTAACACCAACTTGGACGTCTTAGCATATTGAAAGTATCAAGATATCGGGGGTTTTCACCGGCTGCAATAATAGCTTTTTCTAATAAACCTTTCGGGTTTTCTTGGTTCCATAAGGGATGTACGATAATTACGTTTTGGGAACCTAGTTTAAATCCGGGGAGTTTGTCAAAAAGTTGGGGTGAGCAATCTTTAAAAGATTCACAAAAATTATCCCGTAGGAAGATGGCATTTCCTGGCCATTTTTCAAGGTATGGTAAAGAGAAATCATTGTCTAAACCGCACAAGAAATTTTTATCGGCTAAGATTTTGAGCAAGGAAAGTCCTAGGCGCCAATCGAGCAATCCGTGATAGTTCATGTTGCGATATTGTTGCAGGCAATCGTAACAGGATGAGTGGCAATTATCGCGGTGTTTTTTTGAGATTAAGTCACTGGCAAAGCTATTTTCTGCTTTGAGTATTTTGTTGAGGAGAATATCTTGCCAATTCCTATAAAGCCATTCGGTGAAACCGGAGCCGTTGGGGAGCCGGTCATTAATGACTATTTCTCCTATTTGGCCTAGGTTGGTGTCATTTATTTGTCTTAATCCACTGATTTCAAATTCTTCGGGATCGATGTCTAATTCTTCAGCAGCGACGGAGCGAATAATGAAAGCGGCTGAATAAAAAGCTGCTTTGATAGCGGAATTGTTAGCCAGAGGATCGAGGCATAATCCTGATGGTAATTCACTGGGTTGAATTCTCAGAATGTTGGTAGTTTTTGGGGCGATAATAGCGATTGCTTCAGGACTGTCGGTTTCGCTAAATTTCCATTTTTCTTGTTTTTTATCATTTTCTTGAAATTCCTCGGCAATCCACTGATGTTTGAGTTCTACTTGATTTTTCTTTCTGCTGACAGCGGTTCCTAAATTGCCTTTAAATAACTCACCGCGATTATCATTGACTCGATAAACTCTCCCCTCTCGCCCAAAAGCAGTGAAGGTATTTGCGGTGGTTTGTTTTTCAAAATTTTCGGTTTGAGATTCGGCAACGCTTGCGGTGCTGGTGAGGACAATTTCTTGGTCTACTTTGGCATCTTCTCCCCAATCAAATTTAGTGCGGAATCCTTTGGGAACTGCCCACTGGAAAACTCGAAAACCTGGCTGATTTTTTGTATTTTTTGACTGTTTTTCTGCTTGACAATTCGGACATTTTTTAGGATCTTTTCCTTGAAATAGCTCAGATTCAGTATCTTTTGTAATCGTATATTGACAACGACTGCATCTCAACATCCACCGCCGTTCAGAAAGGGGGTCATCACTAGCCGGGATAAGTGTATGTTTCCACAATAAAGGAGCCGTAAAACCAATGGCGGTATAAATTCGTTTGTCTTTAGTTTTTTGGCAGCCTGGGGCAAATTCTGTGACCGACAAATCTAAATCGCGGTCGATGGTAGAAAATTCTTTTTTCCTTTTGTTGACATTGTGGTAAAGTACCCGCTGTCTGGAGGGCATTCCGTACATGGGTAAGATACCTCCTTCTGCTAAACGTTCGGCTAATCCTACCCCGCCTAATTCGGAATTATTGGCACAATATTCGATTTTTTGAAATAGTTTTTTTCGGCTATATTCAATCAGTTTTTCTGGAATAATTTCTGGAACAGCGGCAAGAATTCCTTTAACAATTTCCTCAACTTGTGGGGAAGTTTCTAACCACTTTCGGACTTGATCACGGCGGTTATTTTTATTTTGAATCCAATCTTCGGTTGTGCCAAATTCGCCATGACTATCAGGTGGAATGGGGCTATCGTACCAGCGGACACTGGCCTCGAAGAATGCCCGTCGTAAACATTCTTTTGCTAATAATCTTTGGGCAATATCAAGCTGTGACATGGAAAGGAAGGGAACGGGCGGTTTATCCCCCGTAATTTTTTCTGGATGCTTATAGTAATGTTCATCGTGGCTACGCCCCCGACAAAGGGTTAAGGCGATGGCAAAAGCTTGACCCCGACGACCGGCTCGCCCCGCTCTTTGTTGATAATTAAAGCGCATCGGCGGCATATTTGCCATGACAACGGCTTGCAAACTTCCGATATCAATTCCGACTTCCATTGTGGTAGTAACGCTGAGAAGATCGATAGTATCTACTTGCTGATAAAAATTTCGTTCTTGGTTCTTCTTATTAATAATTACATTGCGAAAATGTCGCTGTCTTTCTGCTTGATTATCGGTTTGGCCGGTTAATTCTTCGCAGTGAAGTCGTAGGGGTAGCCGATTTTGGGAAGCTCCTGTGCCAAAGTAATTGTGGTTGTAGATATCTTGACAAGTTTTGTTAGGGTTTTCGGGTAATTCTTTTTGACACTGTATAGACGTACAAATTCCGCCAGCTTTATGCAAATGCGGACGTCGGCAAGATGGGCACTCCCAGACAGGATCGCTGGCTATTGCAACTCGTACAGAAAGATGTAAAGGATCGAGTATGAAGTGCGGATGATTTTGACAAATTGCTGATTTTATGGCATCTAAAACTTTGTGCTTTGGAACGTTATTATGCTTGGCACATTTTTCGACATAATGACGAAATTTAGCTCTGGCATCTTGCCAACTATTCCAATCATTAAGGGGGAATTCTTGGGGTTTTTGAGGATATCGGTATAGCTCTCCCATAATTCGCAGACATCCATTGCAAATTTCCTCAAAAATAGAAGGTTCAATTTCACATTCTAAGGCTCGCTTATTCAGGGGTTCTGTTGGTAAATTAAGGCAAACATAGCCTAAACCTGATGCTTCAAAACCAAAATAAAGCCTGCTGAATAAAGTATCACAAACTTCGGATTTGACTTTAGCTCTGAGGACGTTTTCTCTGGCGTTTTCACCGCCAGAAGATAGCCCTTCTTTCCAACCGGCATTTTCATCATAAAAGTCAAAAAGCTTAGTCCAGTGATGATAGTCACCATCATAGAAATATTCTTGATAATCAACATCATTCCCGCCAGGGTTAACGCCTAAATTTTTCAAACGTTGAATTAATAAACCCGCTTTGTAGCGCTCCCCCTCAGACTCTCCCTCAAACAAAAATCGTATCGGAATTGTACGAGTTTTACCTTTTTGGCGTATATTATCAAGTCGTTTCTGGGCCTTATCTCGACGCTTTTGTAGCGGTTCTAAGTCTTCTGGATCTAGTCCTTCTGGGATTGGACGTTTGGAATATTTGAGGGCGTCTTGCAATTCTGTAACATCCTTTGGGTTGCGTTGTTTATAATGTTTTGATTCTTCTCGAATAGCATCCCCGTGAGTTTCGATATCTTCTAATAAATACCAATGACCAAGGCTTGCTAATTTTAATTCATCAAAAATTACTTCGCGCACTAAATCAGTATAGTGAGAACGTTCAATGCCATTAGAAATAGAAGCAGCATCTTCTCGACTATCAGAAAAAACAACAAGTTTGCGAGATTCCCGATTGCCATCTAGCTGATAAAACAATTCCTTAGAGAGCAATTGACTGACTTTAGAAAAGCCGGTGCGGAAGCTGCGGATGGGTGATTTTCGATTGATTCTTTTGCTATAGTCAGCAGCACAGCAGGGACAAATAGAAGGTAAAGCTTTTCCCTCTTCTTGCTTGTTTTTATGGAGTTCAAAAATATAGCCTTCTATCAATTCATTTTTAGATTTATGAGCCGTGCGCTGGACAATCGCACTTCGGGGGTCTAACCATGCTTTTTTCCAGTCTTTTGTCTCTTCGTTAATATTTGAGAACGGCCAAAATATGCCAAATTCTTTGTAGGTTCGGCGTTCTACTAATTTACTAGCTTGCTTATCTGGTATTCCTTCGATTTCCGGTTCGGTTGGTAACAGTTCCCAGCCTTTATTATCCTGTTTTTGCAGCCTATTGCCCGCCAAAAATACTGTCCTACACTGTTCACAGTAAAGCAGTTCTAAAACGCGATAATTTTCCCAGTGAATGGGGGGATTTTCTGCAAATAGCCTTTCTACCGGCGGGCTATTTTGACTATTATCTGGATCTGTAGGTTTAAGCGCCCCCCAAAGCCCCTCAATATTGCGAAAAAACCAATGTAATCTAAAGGCGGGTAGAGCTTTTTCACAATCCCATAAACCGCGAGCAATGAGTAATCCTTGGGCGGCTAATTTGAGATGTTTTTCTTCTAAATTATCTCCAAAAACTCCAGAGGCAAAGGGTTTTATTCCCAGCTTAATTAAATTTTCGTTTGAAGTTAGCAACGGCACAGCACGGGTGTTGCCGTTATTATCAGTACAGGCGTTGAGCATTCGGGCAACAATTACCGAGTATTGTGTTTCCAAAATATCTCGACACTTTTGATATTCTGGCGTTTCTTTAATATTTGGCGGGGAAATTTTAGAGACGTTTACTAAGTCGATAAATGGCTGAATTTCAATAATTTTGTCCGATTCTAGGGGGGGAATTGCTTCAGGTTCTCCGGGGATAATTTGCTCAGCATTCCAGTTTGTACCAAAAAAGTCTGAGAGAAATTCGAGACTATCATCATCTTTTTCTAAGGATGCACTGGAGGCGAGAATTCGTAATTTAGGACTATCGGGGGAAAGTTCTAAACGTTGCAACAATAATCGCAATAAATAGGCTACTTCTGTCCCAGAAGTTCCCCGGTAAAGGTGCAATTCATCTACGATTAAGTGAAACACGCTGTCTGGTTTTTTTAACCATTCCTTTGTTTTCTCAAAAATGGGTGCATCAATTTCTCGCATCAGCATAATACTGAGCATAGAATAATTGGTGATTAAAATATCAGGAGGTGCGTCTTGCATATCCCACCGGCAACGCATTTCTGCTCCATCCAAACGGGGGAAAAAGAATCTTACATCATCGTCATTTTTTTGCTGGGGGTACTCTTCAACTTTTTGGGCTGATTCGTCCATTTCCTGCATTTTTTTGACAAGTTCATCTATCTTATCTTTGTTTGGTTTCCCATTTCGTTCATATTCATGTCCCGGTACAGGTGTAACGCCGTTGTATCTCCCGAAATAAATGCGATTGTTTTTTCTATTATTTTTAAACCAATCTCTTGCTTTTTCAGAATCTAAGGCGCGGCGAAGTCTGGTAAGCTGGTCTTCAACAAGGGCATTCATGGGATATAAAATTAATGCTCTCACCGCCGCTTCTCTTTGTTCATGTTTTCTTTGAGAAACGCGCTGAGGCTGGGCATTTTTCCACCAATTATTTAGATCAGGGGGTTGGGGATTTGCAGCCGGCCAATTTTGAGATTCTTGGGTTAAATAAGCAAATAATGGTAAGAGGAAAGATTCAGTTTTACCAGAGCCGGTGCCGGCGGTGACTACCACATTTTGGCCGGCTAATGCTTTGCGAAGCATTTCAACTTGATGCTGGTATAATTGGAAGCCTCCCACTAACCCACAAGCTGCTAATTCTTTAAACTGTTTTAAAGTTGATTCATCTAATTTAGAAAGATCCAATTTATCTAATTCTTGGATAGTTTTGCCATATTTTTTATAAGTCGGTAAAGGTTCAATCCAAGGCTCTTGACAAAAAACACTAGGTTCTTTGAGCCGGTTTTCTCGCTCTTGCTCAAGATCAATAAATTGTGTCCCAAAAGCTGTTTTAATATAAAGCAAGAAATTTTCGCGTATTTTATCAAAAGCGCCTACTGGATCGTACATATTTCAGTCCTCTAAAGGGGATAAAATTAAAGTTTGACCGAGTTTATCAGCGGTGGTTTTTGCTATTTTTGGTGGAATATCCCGAAATACGTTAAACCCTTCTATATTTTCCGCTATATACCCCGAACAAAGCGTTAAAGCTCTTTCTAAAAGTCGGGGAAGTTTTGCCCCTAGGGGGATTTCAATTTTATGCTGCTTTTCATTGTACCTCATAACATTAATATTTTCTGTTTTCAGAATAGCATACCGCCCCCAATTTCGCTCAACTTTTGCTGACTTCCCAGTTTCCCACAGGTAATAAATTCTTTGCTCACTGTTTGGATGTTTATACTCCCTCAAACGCATTTTGCTATTGGGGTTAACTGAAGAGTAAAACTTGCAATCAGCGGGGTCAAATGTTCGGCTTTCCCAGTTTAATTCTAATTCTTCAGACCATTGAATAGTTGCTAAATATTCTTCAAGGCTACCAGAAAAATTTAACAACAACTGAGCCGAAGGAGTTTCGCTAAAATGAATCCCCAATAAGTTAGCAATTTGTTGTAATTCTCCCACAGTTTCGGTGTGAATACAGATACGATCCGGTGTCCCTATTGGCCCGCCTTGTTCAGTTTTTTTGCAGGTAATATGAGAACTCACATCACGACAAGTCTCCTCTAATTTTTGAAAAGTCTGGGGTGTTCGCGCCCCGGATAAAATGGCTTGAGGAGGGTCGAGATAAGGTAATCTTACTAACACTGGGGGAGCGACATAAACCCTTTTTTTTATGAAATCAAACTCACAATGACCCAAAGACTCCAAAGCGGTCACTACTTGCTTATCACAGTCGCCCTCATAAAGACATTTAAAGAATTTTTTAAACTCTTCCCAGGCGCTCTGCTTTTTGACGGAAAGAACGTAAAGCAATTCATCACTATCCATTGATATTTTCAGCCTTTTTTAGATATATTTTCCATAAATCTTTATTCGACTGCGGTAAGGTACGTTTTTTACATCCTAATAATGTCTCTTTCCATTCTTTCATTTTTTTTGTATTCTTTTTCGACGCGGATAAAATGGGTTCTACATTCCTCGAACCTCCGCAAAATATCGCTTTATCAAAATCAGGGCCGGTATAAATTGCCCAAATAGGAACCCAATCTTTCGGTTTTACCGGCCCTTTGGCAACTTGTCCAACTTCCCTACCCAAATATATAATTTTTTGTCCTTTTTGGGCCGGTAGTAAAGGTCTTTCCTTGAGTAAAGGCGCTTCATTATCATCCTCTATAATACCAGATGAATCCCCCTCCCCATTATATAGAGATAAATCAATAGTCTGGCAAAAATTATCGGCATTCTCCTCAATCCTAACCTCATTTTTTTTATCTTCAAAAACCCTATCCACATCCTGCACCAAAGCTCCCAGAACACGCGGAGAATTCCTATCTAAATTTTCGCTATAAATCCCAAAACGATTAGAATAATTTTCGGCTATTTCCTCTGGCCACTCAAAAGTATTTTCTAACCACAGAGAACACCTATCAATTACTTGCTCATTGCAGCGGGCTTCAATGAAAAGTTTTTCACCGGCGGGAACATTATCCGGCAGTACATACATTCCTTGAGAGCCAGTTAAACGCACTTCATTACAATACACCTCTATTGATTCATCTCCACCTTCTAAACGCACTTTTGGGCGTGCAAAATCAAAAAACTGATGCTCTCTGTTTATCTTAATTCCCTCATGCAAACATAGTTTGACATCAGGAGGAAATTGCAGGTAATCTTTAACAAGATCATTATTATAAGCCCCCTCAAAGGAAAACATAAACCATCCTTCAGGCAAACCTTTGCTAACTTTTATGGGTAGAAACCCCTGACAAGCATCAGATTTACCCCATTTCTCAATTAAGTGATAAAGTTGCTTTTGAACTATTAAATAAAACGGCTCACCTTTTTTAGGAAGTTTCTTGTTCTCAACGAAATACGGTAGCCCAAATTCTGAGCCATCTAAAAACACCCGTATCTCAGAAGCAGCTAACTTAAAACTCCACTGAGCATCCTCAGAAATTAAGCGGAAATCTTTTAACCAATCAAACCTCAAAGCCTCAAGAAATTTGCCTTGTGATTCAATGGGAAACGACCAGCATTTAATATCTCTTTCACAAAAAAACTCATCTGAATTTAAACGTAAAACTAACCCTTCTTTGGGCAATTCATGCTGAGTTTGGCAACGCACTGTCATTGTTACCCGTTCTGCCGGCCTGTCTAGTTGACAACACAATCTTAGACTACCATTAACCCTACTTTTTTCTGGGTTGAAAACTGAATAATCTTTAGGGGTATATTTGATAATTGTGCTTTTTTGGTGTGGCTTTTTAATCTCTTTTATTTTTTGCTTGTTAACGGTCGATAATTTCTGCCAATACGCGAATTCATCCTTAATTATATTGATGAGGGATTCGCGTAAGTCTTTATTTTTTCCTAATTTCAATAATTCAGAAGTCCGGCGGCGCAGCTTTTTAAAACGTTCGTTGTACTTAATTATTTTCTCAATTTCAAAATCACGCAACTTTAAATGTCTAAAAATATCGTGTAGACTTTTCCGTTCAGCCTCGCTTAACAGACATTGAAAAAAAGGGAAGTCGACGTAACTTTGGCGGCCATTCTTTGGTTGTTTAAATATTTTTAAAACACCCAATTTGCCTTTTTGGGTGTGGCCAGACCAATTTTCTAAATCTTCCCATAATTTCCCCATATCCTTAAATCGAACATATTGCTTATTTCGATCATCGCCTAACAATTGTGCTAAGTGTGGATAATAAGCATCTTTCCTTAATTCTTCCTCTTCATCGCTAGTCGCAGCCAACACAAATAACGCTAAATAAGCAATGTACAACGGATAACCCTGTTTTTGTCCTCTAAGGGGGTCTTTCCAATATTCCAGCGTCTTTAAAGCTTTATCGCATACGTCCTTACCTCCCACTCCAATGGGGCCGATTTTCACCGCCTCTATGAAGTCTTGCCACCCTACGTTTTCATCGGTTCCTAACTCATCTAGCAACTTTTTTGTTACATACAAATAAACAGGCTTATCCTTGTTTTCATGCTTGAAAAAATACTCAGCGATTTTCTTGTTCCAAGATTTGTAATCCATTAGCTTTTGTCTGATGCAGTACCCCTGTAGACTTTCCCAAGACAATCAGATCCTCTGATATTCTCACCACCCTTGTCATCCGTAAAAATACTGGATTTAAAATTATTGAATTTAGGCATTGACCATCATTTTATACGTCATAGAAAAAACAAGGCAGTTTTAAGTTATAATGTAATCTTTAAATTTTAAAGAAAGGAAAATGAAAAATTGGGATTTTACACCACCACCGGCTTCGGAGTTAGGCGACCATGATGTACCCCTGGATGGGTATTATTTGAAAGGTAAACGCATTGCGCTTTTAATTTGTGGTGGTATTGCTGCAATAAAAGCACCGATGATTGCTCGCGCTTTGCGGAAATATGGCGGGGATGTGGTGGCTTTTACATCGAAAGAAGCTTTGCGTTATACGACTGTTGATGCACTTGAGTGGAGTACGACAAATCGCGTTATTACAAAGCTTACTTCTGCGGCAGAACATCTCAGCGATAGTGCGCCGTTTGATGCTTATTTAGTTGCACCGGCTACCTATAATACCATCAATAAAATGGCGTTGGGAATTGCCGATGGTGTGATTACTTCGGCTTTGGGTTCGGCAATTGGTAGGATGGAAGAAGGGAAAACTAAAATTTTAGTTGTGCCAACAATGCACGGCAGTTTACACAATTCTATTTTGATTGAATCTTTAAAAAAATTAGACAAAATGGGGGTGAAAATTGTACCGCCAAGACAAGATTATGGTAAGGACAATATCCCTTCAGGAATTGAAATTGTCGCCGAAGTTTCCCGCGCTGTCAGTGATTCACCCTTAAAAGATGTAGCGGTTTTAGTAACTGGTGGGCCCACGCCGGTTAAAATTGACAATGTTCGAGTAATCACAAATAAATTCACCGGCCAATTAGGTATAGAGATCGCCTCCGAACTGTATTTTAAAGGCGCGGATGTTACATTAATTCACGGCTATAGTGGCTATCAAATTCCCAGTTATTTACCTCATAAAATTGCTAACACTTATGAGGAATATTTGGCGAGTGTAATGGAAGAATTAGCGCAAAAATCTTATCAATTTGGCATATTTACAGCAGCGGTAGCCGACTATAAACCTGAAACGGTATTGCCTGGTAAAACTCCCAGCGGTGGCGCTTTGAACCAAATTAACTTAATACCAACTTTAAAAGTAATTGAACAAGTGAGAGAAAAATTTCCAGATTTATTTATGATTACCTTTAAATACCAAGAAGGAATAAGCCATGAAGAATTGATGGCAATTGCCCAGACGAGATTACAGCGATATAATGCAGTGGTAGCTAATCGTGGCGAAGAAAAAGGGCCAAATGGAGAGCAGATTGCTTATTTGGTAACAGAACATAATGAAGTAATTAGCTGGATGGGGAAAAAAGAAATCGCTAGAGGCTTGGTTAGTTATATGGAGGGAATTTTCTAGGAGGTTTAGAAGTTTTTTAGCCCAGAAAAATCAGAGAATTTTTATAGAATTTAATTACAACAAAAAACTCATAATCCAACAATCAACCTATCTGCGTTTATCTGCGGTTAAAAATAAAAACCCCGGCATAAAAAAAATGAAAACCCATATAACCCACATCCTAATAATAGGAATACTAACAAGTTGTACCCCGGCACTGCAAACACCAACGCAAAAACTTATAAAAACAAAAGAATGCACCGGCTGCAACCTCCGAGAAGCTAAACTAGAATCAGCACAACTAGCCGGCGTTAACCTCAATAGCGCCGACTTAGCAAATGCAAATTTAGCCAATGCAAATTTGGCCGGGGTGCAATTAAAAAATGCTGACTTATTTAATGCCAATCTAGCAAATGCTAATCTCGAAGGCGCTGTTTTAACCAATGCTTTTTTAACCCAAACAAACCTCACCGGTGCCAATCTTAAACAAGCTAACCTCGAAGAAGCAAGTTTAAGGTCTGCTAATTTAGAAAATGCTAATCTCGCCGGCGCTCAGTTAGGATATGCTAACCTCAGCGGTTCTCAGTTAAATTCTGCTGACTTGAGTAATGCGGCTTTGAGTAATGCTATTTTAAATAATGCTAATCTGAGTAAAGCGAATCTCAAATCAGCAACCCTCAGTGACTCAATCTTGCGTCAAGCAGACTTCACCGGCGCCAACCTCGAAGGAGTGTTTCTGGAAAATGCTAACTTGATGAGAGCAAACTTTGAGGGTGCCAATCTCAGCACAACTAACCTCCGCTATGCCAACCTGGTAGAAGCAAACCTAAAAAGTGCTAATCTCCGGGGTGCCGATCTCAGCAACGCTAACCTCACCGGCGCTAATCTCGAACAAGCAGATTTAACCGACGCAACGCTTACCGGCACAATCTTACCACCGGAAGCACCCCCATCAGAAGAAAGCATCCCCACCGACAATATCGAGAACTTCTGAACTTAGGTGAAACAACTTCGCCTCTATGCTGGATAATGAGAAAGCTTAGGGCCGGTTATTCTGGACAAATTGTTTCAGAGCAAAAAATCTTAACCGCGCTCAGTGTCCCCCTTATTGAAGTATAAATTTTAAATTCCGACCTATGCGTACCCACTATTGCGGCCAACTCCGACAGCAACATCTTGGAGAAACAGTCACCCTTTACGGATGGGTAGACCGTCGCCGCGATCATGGGGGCGTGATATTCTTGGATCTGCGTGACCGCACCGGCATTGTGCAAATCGTCAGCGACCCTCAGCGCACCCCCGAATTTTATCATCTAGCCGAAAAACTCCGTAACGAGTACGTTGTTCAAATCACCGGTCGAGTCTCGCAGCGTCCCGAAGATTCTCTTAATCCGAAATTACCCACCGGCGAAATCGAAATTTACGCCGATCAAATAGAATTACTAAATACTGTCAGAAAACAGTTACCCTTCCAAGTTTCCACCGCCGAAACTGAACAAGTCCGCGAAGAATTACGCCTCAAATATCGCTATCTGGACTTGCGCCGTGAACGCATGATGAAAAACTTACAATTGCGTCACGAAGTTATTAAAGCTATTCGCAGATTTTTGGAAGATCAACAAGGTTTTATTGAAGTTGAAACGCCGGTTTTAACTCGTTCAACTCCCGAAGGTGCCCGCGATTATTTGGTTCCTTCTCGTGTTAATCCGGGTGAATGGTTTGCTTTACCGCAATCTCCTCAACTTTTTAAACAATTACTCATGGTGTCCGGTTTAGACCGATATTATCAAATTGCTCGCTGTTTCCGCGATGAAGATTTGCGAGCCGACCGGCAACCTGAATTTACTCAGCTAGATATGGAAATGAGTTTCATGTCGATGGAGGAAATTCTGCAATTAAATGAGGAATTGGTAGCACATATTTTTAAGTCTGTCAAGGGTGTAGAAATTCCGCGTCCGTTCCCGCGTTTGACTTATGCGGAAGCAATGGATCGCTATGGTAGTGATAAGCCTGATACCCGGTTTGGGTTAGAATTGGTGGATGTTTCTGATGTGGTAAAAGACATCGGTTTTAAGGTGTTTTCCGGTGCAGTTGCGGCGGGGGGAATTGTCAAAATTTTACCAATTCCTGAAGGCAATGCGGCAATTTCTAATGTGCGAATTAAACCAGGTGGAGACTTGTTTAATGAAGCTGCAAGTGCCGGTGCTAAGGGTTTAGCTTATATCCGTGTGCGCGATGATGGCGAAATTGATACGATTGGTGCAATTAAGGATAATTTAAGCGAAGAACAAAAGCAGGAAATTTTGAAGCGAACAGGGGCACAGGCCGGTCATTTGTTGCTGTTTGGTGCGGGGCCGGTGGATATGGTAAATAAGACGTTGGATCGTCTGCGGCAAGTAATTGGCCGGGAATTAAATTTAATTGATCCTGAGAAGATTAATTTGCTTTGGGTGACAGATTTTCCGATGTTTGAATGGAATGCTGATGAGAAGCGTTTGGAAGCGCTACATCATCCGTTTACGGCACCAAAACCAGAAGATATAGACGATTTGAAAACAGCCAAAGCACAGGCTTATGATTTGGTGTTGAATGGTTATGAAATTGGCGGCGGTTCTCGGCGGATTTATCAGCGGGAAGTGCAAGAAAGAGTGTTTGAAACCATTGGGTTATCAAGCGAGGAAGCTTATAACAAATTTGGCTTTTTGCTGGATGCGTTTGAGTATGGAACGCCGCCGCATGGTGGTATTGCTTATGGCGTAGACCGGCTGGTGATGTTGTTAGCTGGGGAAGAGTCGATACGGGATGTGATTGCTTTTCCGAAGACGCAACAAGCGCGTTGTTTGCTGACAAGTGCGCCGGCGGGAGTTGATGCAAAACAGCTTAAAGAGTTGCAGGTTGCTTCGACTTATAAACCAAAGGCGTAAGAGTTAGAAAGCCGGCAAAGTGTGAGAAACACGCCGGCTTTTTTGTTGAGATAATCACAAAGTTTTGGGTTTTGATGGGGGGTTAATTAAACATTGAATGAGGCAAAAATTTAGGTTAGTGGACTAAACATTGTTGCTTAGTTTGGGTGGCTTCTCTTTTGACGTGGCCGGCTGTCACGGCGTTTTGTAAAGTTACGAGTGCATCGAGATCGTCGATGTTACAGTGGACGTGGAAGAGATGTTTGATTTGCTGTTCGGTGTCGAGGCTGAGGTAGCCGGTTTTCATTACTTGGCGGACAAGTTTGCGAATCATGTTTACTCGTGTCATGGCTCAATCTTTTGAAACACCCTGTCCTGCTAGTATGGCTGTTGTCTGGGGTGTTGTGCGTGATGCTGGTGTGCTAAGGGTTGTGATTGTTTGGTTTTGAGGCCGGTGATGTTGATCACGTTTGGGCCGGTGTTTGGGTTTAGTTTGGGTATTTGATATTAAAGTTTTTTGTGATAAGTTGTACAAAAATTGATTTTTTCTCGTTGTAGGGTTAAATAAAAAACACCCAACTTCATTTTTAGAAGCCGGTTTTGTTTGATAGAAAAAGAAAAATCGCTTTTTAGTTTAGAGTCTGTTATTAAGCAATTTATATGTAGGCTGGGTTAATTAACCCAACCTATGAAACTATTACTCCGACTGCGATTGAGCCGCTTGTTGAACTTGCTCAATACTCAACTGTAATGCCTGTGCGACTTGTTCAGCACTCAATCCTAATGCCAGCAAGCGGGGGATAGCTTCGAGTTTAGCTCGGCGCTCTCCTTCCTCTAATCCTTCCTCTAAACCTTCAAGTTTGATATCCTGGTAAAGTCTGGTTTGCTTAAACTCATCTAACCCTAACATAGTTCGCAACTCCTCTCGACTCAAATTTGACAACTTATAGAGCAATATCGTCTCTATTAATTCTAGTAGCTTTTCGGACAAAGCCGCATCTTCTACTTCCTGACGCGAAGGAGCAATTAATTCTTTCCCTCGCTCAACAGCCGTTTCTTCCCTATCAACAATTAACCGGATAATCGCCAAACTTAACGAATTTTCTGCCTCTAATTCATCCAAATAAACCCGCTGCACTTGCAGACAACTGAGCAGCAATTCATAGGGAATGGTATCATCAGTTTCGATAGTGCGCGTCGGATAAATTACCACCGCTTGCCAGTAATTTACAGATTCATTTTGTTGCAGATACAAAAAAATCTCCGCAAAAAACCGCCGGTAAAAGCTTGCGTCTTTCTGAAACTGAACCTCGACAAAAAAAACCGGCATTTCTTGAGAATTAATGGCCGGTTCGTACACAGCATCAATGCGAAAAGCCTTTTGCTTGAGTTCAACAGAAGCAAAATTATAAGCCTCCGTATCAATTTCTGAAAAGCCTATCAACTCAAAAAACAATTCTGGAAACTGCTGGAAAATAAGATAAAAAATTGTGTCGGTTTTCACAAGAATTTTGTAAGTTGGGTTAATTAACCCAACCTACCACAACTTACCACCCCTGACTAATTCGCCGATTATTAATACTTTCTCTGGGCAAAAAAGCTATCGGATCAACAGCCCCACGTCCGGGGGAATGAATTTCAAAATGACTGTGAGGACCCGTACTAAAGCCGGTGCTACCCATTTCTGCAATTTGTTGACTTTGCTCAACTTGTTGCCCTTTGCGGACTAAAATTCGATTGTTATGAGCATAGCGAGTAATGCTTCCATCAGGATGCCGAATTTCAACTAAATTCCCATATCCACCTTTATTCCAACCGGCATAAGTCACCACCCCAGAAGCAGCCGCAAAAATAGGCGTACCAATGGGTGCAGCAATATCAATTCCTCGGTGCATTCTTCCCCAACGCATCCCATAACCAGATGTTAAAACTCCGCTTGCCGGCCAAATAAAACCCTTCGCCGGTGGCGCATCTGGTAAATAAATATCAGGCGAACCCAAAGGCGGTAATTCTCCAGCATTCTGCTGATACATTTCTATCTGATTTCTTAAAGCATCTAAACGAGCACTAACTTGACCGGCTTGATTTGTTGAATTTTCCTGAATAAGGGCCGGTTCCCCCGAAACCCTGGCAGGAGTTTCAGCAGAAACTTGATAAAATTGGCGCTGATTATTTGGGCTAAAATTTATTGATTTTGGCTCTCGATCATCATGGAACCAAGACTCACCGGCAGCTTCCATTTCCCCCTGCTCATCTAACAAATGAGACGGAGTAATAACCGGCACCCCCTCCCCCAAAGATATCACAGGCTCAGCTTTTAATAAATTTGTTTGTTGCGGGACTTCCTGCCTTTGACTGTTTAAATTTAAATTCTTAAACTCGCCGGCAAACACCGGCCCTGTCTCCCCTTCAACCCTCGGTAAATTAACAGCTTTAACAACTTTATTATCAATCAAAGCAACATCATTATTGATACTCGGTGGTGTTTCAGCAAAAGCCGTAGTAGAAAATGTTAATTGAAGCTGATCTTGAGCGACAAGAGCAACCAGCGTCCCCATCGCAATTTTTTGAAAATTCATCAACTTTGCCTCTTGTGTGTAAAAAAAGCCACAAAATTTGCTCCCCTCAAAAAGAAGGAGCGCTCAAAAAAATTCAAGTTTAGAAGTTAGCGGCTTTAAATTATTTCCGCATCCAAGATCACTCCTAAAGCAAACAAAATTCCCCACCTCCAACAATGAAGAGGGAAAAGGCGCTAATCTTTTTCAACGCTGCACTTGCTCGCTCCGGGTAATTTTATTTGAGATTTTAAATATTTAATTTTTGATAGCAAAAACCTTATGGATAAAGGAAAGCAGCCCCGCATTTGTAGCCAATATTGCGTGATAAAAATATAAAAGTCTGAGACGGTTCGCTATAATGCAAAACAACCAGCCACCTTTAAAACCATGAACCGCAGTATTAGTAAAATTTGTAACAAAAAACTCCTTTATAAACCGCTGCAAGCATTTATTTTAGGGTTGTGCATAGCCACCGGCACCTCTGTTATGGCTCAACTGCTGCCGGTCAAAGGCAACCTTATTAACCTCAATTCCCGCGAAGGCGAACAATTACTCCTAGAAAGCAAAGCCAGAACCGATTATTTACCCCTCAGCCTGCAATTTGTCACCCAAGATAACCTAGCATATTGCGGCGTTGCCAGTATCGTAATGGTATTAAATGCCTTAGAAATTCCCGCACCCGAATCACCCGAATACGGCAAATTTCGACTTTTTACTCAAGAAAACTTTTTTAATAACGAAAAAACCCGCCAAGTCGTCGAGCCGCAAGTCGTTGCGCGTAAAGGCATGACCCTCGACCAACTCAGTCAACTCATAGAAACTTATGCAGTTAAAGTGCAAGTTTATCACGCCGGCAACAGCAGTTTAGAAGAATTCCGTAAACTAGCCGTGCAGAATTTAGAACAACCAGGGAATTTTATTTTAGTCAATTATTTACGCAGCAGCCTAGGTCAAGAAACAGGCGGTCATATCTCCCCCATTGGCGCATACAATGAAAAAACAGACCGATTTTTAATCTTTGATGTATCCCGTTATAAATATCCCCCCATCTGGGTTAGCACCTCTGATCTATGGCAATCGATGAATACCCTAGACTCAGATTCCGGCAAAACGCGAGGATTTGTCTTAATAAACCCCCAGTAATCGCCTTTCACTTTGAGGAAATTTTTTGTTTTTTTTCCCAAAAAAATTATTTTCTTTTTTAAATAAATTGGCCGATTCATGCCCATTATAAAAGCCAATAACTCATAAATTGTTAAAAGAAAAATCCCCATTTATCTACATGAAAATGGGTGAGGAGAAGGGGTATTTATTTATATGAATGAAAGAAAAAAGGACTTACGCTTTGTGTGAAAAAATCTTGACACTACTGATACTCTGCGAGGTAAAATTGCGTAAGCCCCGCAAAATTTAGCGATAGTCAGAGCGGACTACATCGGGGTCGCGTTCAGTGGTGTAGCGGGTCGGTTCTTTGCGACGAGCCAAACCAGCCAAACCCAAAAGACCTAACAAGCCCAACCAACCCCAATCAAAATCATTATCGCGGGTTGTATCAGTGGTTCTGACATCATCGGTGCGGTAATTGGGAGACGTGGTAGTGGTGGTATCAGTCCCAGAAGGAGTGTTTGTTTGAGCAGAAGCGGGTAAAGTAGCGGGCAATACAGCTAAACTAGCTGCGACTACACTGGCGCCCAAAAGATTGCGGATTGAAGAACGTTTCATAATTTATTTTCCTCTCGTGTTTTTTCTAATTTATCGATTCTGGCTATTAAAGAAATCAACCTGCGGGTATAAACTGAGAGTTGATTGAACGTTAACTTCAGAAATAGAAAAGTTTTTTTGATCATCAAAACCTTTGCGTAGGCTGTTTGTGCGCTCTGGTGGTTCTTGCAAAGCTTTTTAATAGTAAAAATTTGAACCAAATTAATCTAAAAGTCACCATTCCATCAAAAATTTTCTCACTCTTGAGAGAGAGAATCAGCAAAATCAGCTTGAAGTTGAGCAGCCACTCGCTCACCAAATTCGGCATCTGTATTAGCCAAACTCAGCATTTGGAAATACTCCTGTTTCGTTAAACCATATTGCTCAATAATAACGAAAGCCATAGCTTGCACTGAGGCCACAGTTTCGGCTGCTATTTCTGGTTGGGGCCGGCCTTGCTCAACCGTTGTTTCTGCGGTTGACCATTGCGAAATCTGGCTTTCCACAAGCCCCAACACTTGTACATAAGCACGCACAAACTGACTGACTTTTTCCGAGGGAATGCTCGCAGCATCCAAACTTCGCTCCATCCCCCCTTGATCAGAACTACTAGGCAAAGGCACAGCCAAAGCCACCGGCGTCAAAATCGCGCTACATATAGCCATAACCAGCAAAAATAAGATCAATCTGCGTTCTGGGCACCGGCCACAACACCACCAGAACAGCCATAAGCAGGGCCAAACAAAATAACATGACATAAAATAAAGTGCGGAAAAAATCAAGCCTTCTGAAATCCAAACAATTGTGAGATAAAAAATGCCAACGACTGCCGATTGGCCTCAACTCTAATGTGGGAAAATTAACAATCGCTCCTAGAAATTTTTGCTTAGAGACAATCAAAAATACTAAGATATAGGTAAATCTACAGAGTTGGAATGACTATGGCTGGCGGCGAGTCTCAGACCCAAGATTCCCTTTCCCTGCGAGAGTTGCAAGTGGTTGAACTGGTAGCTGCTGGCTTGAGTAATCAACAGATTGCCGAGCAGCTAGAAATCAGTAAACGCACAGTGGATAACCATATTAGCAATATTCTCAACAAAACTAAGTCCCAAAACCGGGTGGCCCTCGTGCGCTGGGCTTTGCAGTCGGGTAAAGTTTGCATTAATGAGGTAAATTGCTGTATTCTGCCTCTGCCAACCAATAATGGTAACAGTGAGCCGGTACAACAGGATACACCTCAAGAGGATCACGAAGATCACTAGGAGAAATTCAGCATGGGAGAACAGCTAATCAAAACTCCACCCGAAACAAAGCTGCGCGATCAAATACGCTGGCACAAACTTCCCTTGGCAGTATATCGGGAAATCGCAGCCCACTTGCGTCAAGTCCAAGGCGTGGATACTGGCTTATTGCCGGTTCCCCCTGGAGAACCCTTTGAGAGCGATCAAAGTCAAGTCGGCGGTTTATGGGTAGAGTATCCCCAAACCATTGCCCCTAGTGAACGTAATTTAATGGATCGGATTTTGGCTTACTATAACAATCGCTATGGTTCATTTGAACGTTTAAGCGTTTAAATTTCCCCGCAACTTTTTAATTTTGTAAGAGTTTGTAAAAATTTAATGGGCGCAATTCAAGCATTACGAGGAACGCGGGATATCTTACCCGATGAAATAGCCTATTGGCAGCGCACAGAAGCCACTGCTAGAGATATTTTAGGCCGCTGCGGTTATCGGGAAATTCGCACGCCAATTTTTGAAGAAACAGCCTTGTTTGAACGCGGAATTGGCGAAGCAACTGATGTAGTCGGCAAGGAAATGTACACCTTTAAAGACCGGGGTGAGCGCTCTAATACCTTGCGTCCCGAAGGTACTGCCGGTGTGGTTCGTTCCTATATCGAAAATAAGCTGTTTGGACAAGGTGGCGTACAGCGTTTGTGGTACACCGGCCCCATGTTTCGCTACGAACGTCCCCAGGCCGGTCGTCAGCGTCAATTTCATCAAATTGGCGTTGAAGTATTAGGCAGTGCTGACCCCCGTGCTGATGTAGAAGTCATTGCCATTGCCACCAATTTACTCCAAACATTAGGCTTAAAAAACTTAAATCTTGCCTTAAATTCTGTCGGCAATCGCCACGATAGACAGCAATACCGCCAAGCCTTGATAGACTATTTAACACCGTTTAAAGACGAGTTAGATACGGATTCCCAAGACCGGCTCACTCGTAATCCTTTGCGAATTTTAGACAGCAAAGATAAACGCACCCAAGAAATTGCTATCAATGCACCCAGTATCTTAAATTATTTGGGAGAAGACTCACGCCGGCACTTTGATAAAGTTCAACAACTTTTAACAGATTTAGGCATTTCCTACGCCTTAAATCCCCGTTTAGTGAGAGGTTTAGATTACTATACCCACACCGCTTTTGAAATTCAATCCGATGATTTAGGCGCTCAGGCAACTGTTTGCGGTGGGGGCCGGTATGATGGTTTAGTGGCAGAATTAGGCGGCCCCGAAACACCGGCAGTCGGTTGGGCAATTGGTTTAGAACGCTTAACAATTTTGTTGCAACAAATTCAACAAACTCCCCAAGCTTCCATTGATTTCTATATCGTTTCTAAGGGCGAAAAAGCCGAAGATAATGCGTTAATTTTGGCACAAAACCTACGTCAAAATAGCTTTAGTGTCGAGTTAGATTTAAGCGGCAGTGCCTTTGGCAAACAATTTAAACGAGCAGACCGAAGTGGGGCGATAGCTTGTTTGGTTCTGGGAGATGAGGAAGCTGTTAATAAAACAGTTCAGTTGAAATGGCTAAAAACTGGAGAACAAAGCGCCATTTCTCAAGCAGAATTGTTAGCCAATGTGGAAGAATTAAAGAGCCGGTTGCAGGCTGCCAAATAGCTTTTTGAGAAGGGACAAGGGCACACTACCCTGTCTCTTCTTTGAAGCCACCTATGCAAATTATCTTCAATGCCTTAACAAAGTATTATATTAAGCCAGACATTAGATATTTTTTTGAGGTTTACCTATGACACCGGCAGAATTACTGCAACTTATTCAACAAGCTGCTAAAGATAAACGAACCCATCTTGACCTTTCCGATCAAAAATTGACCCAGCTACCACCAGAAATTGGCACTCTGACAAGATTACAAGAATTATCTATAACCGGCAATCCCTTAAGTGAAATCCCGCCAGAAATAGGCAATCTAGTAAATTCAAAAAAAATTGATTTCAGTTTCAATGAACTCACAACACTGCCATCAGAAATTGGTTTAATTAATTTAACAGAACTCCACCTCACCTATAATAGCCTAACAAGAATACCGGCGGAAATTGGCAACCTTAAAAACTTGACAAAACTTGACATTAGTGGTAATCAATTGGCAGAATTACCAGCAGAAATTGGCAACCTTGTTAATTTAAAGATATTAGATATCAGGGATAATCAACTGCAAGAATTGCCCACAGAAATTGGAAAACTAAGAAACCTAGAGAAGCTTTATCTATCGCGTAATCAACTCAAGGAACTGCCGGCATCTATTGGCAATCTTACTAATCTCAAAATTTTAGATGTGGGCAAAAACTATCTCACATCTATACCCTCCGAACTTGGTAATCTTGTTAATTTAAATAAGTTATTTATTTGGAACAATAAGCTAACATCTTTGCCGCCGACTATCGCCAATTTGGCAAATTTGATAGTCTTGGATATTCCTGGTAATGAATTTGTAAAACTACCCTCCGAAGTTGGCAGACTTATTAACCTGAGAGAGTTAAACTTGTCTAACAATAAATTAAAAGCTTTGCCCCTAGAGATTGCCAATCTCACCAATTTAACGCACTTATCTCTGGCAGGCAATGAATTGACGGCAGTGCCCCTAGAAATTAGCAAACTGACTAACCTTCAGGTGTTAATTTTGAGCGAAAATCAAGAAAAGCAGTTGCCGGTGGAAATTGTCAAAGAAGGAACCCAAGGAATTTTAGCTTATCTTCAAAAACGAGAATAAAGGCTAGGGGCGACACTTGTACAGTTTGGCAGTTCTAAAACACACTTTATAAAGTCGGGTTTTGGTCGTTGCCAAGCATAATCAAACCCCTAGAGAAAATAGCAAACTTTCTAAATTAATAATTGATAACTCGCTGAAATAATGGAGAAATAAGCGCAGCCAAAAGTTATATAAAATTAAAGATCCTCAAAATTACGAGAAGCTTGACAATTAAACATTCTGCCCAGAACAGAAACTTAGAAAAACTATGGCAAACTTGACAGATTGCGTTAAACTACACAATAGAAACTGGTTGCAACCGGCCCCCACTATCGCGCCGAAAATATGGAATCCTGGGAATTTTTAATCCAAAAACAAGGTGATCGAACCTGGCTGCCCCTAGAATCACCCGAAGTCGAAATTTTAGAAGGCCGGTATCGAGTTGTGGCCCGTTGTAACCGGCCAAACGAAAACATCGAAATAACGGTAAGCCACGAAACCACCGACGAAATACCCCCAAAACGTCGGTTACAAAAACGTAGCCGCACAACCAACGCAGAAGGCTTAATAGTGGTATTGCCTTACACTCGCCTCAAACCGGGGATCTGGGAACTACATTGCACCGACATCGATATCATATCCAACACCGCCGGCAACCACTGGACTCGCAGCGTGCTACTCGAAGTCTTACCCGTTGATGAAGAATCAATTCCCCTAACGCCCGATGGCGGACAGGTTGAGGCTGAGATGCCTAGTTTGGGCGACCTTGAGAAGCAAGGAAACATCGTAGAGAATATTAAGGCGGAGTCATCACTAGGGGAAGTTAAGCAAACGCCTCAACAAGAGGACGACAAAAGATTTATCAGCGCTACACCTAATCAGCAAGACACCCAAACGCCCCCTAGAAACGCCTCAGCCTCTTTGCAACCCAAAGAGCAAAAATTGCAACTTAGCCTTGATCGCACAACGTATATGAGCGGTCAAGGACAGTCGGTCATAGTAAGCGGCAAAATCTTAGCGGAAACAGACGAACCCCTTAGCGGATGTCAACTACAAATCGAACTCAGAGATCCGCAAACAAGCCGCATCCTTGCCGAAGTCCGTCTCGATATTCGTGAAACAGTAGCCCCCATCCCCTTTTCCTGTGCGCTGAATGTTCCACCAGATTCCCAGACTAGGCTAATTTTAGGAGAAGTAAAGCTCTATTCCGACACCGCTACCGCTACACCCACCGACAGCAAACCCTTCACCATCACCGCCGATCTCGGAGACTTATTCGATGAGATCGTAGAACAACTAAACGATCAAGAATTTGTTGATCTTTCTTCAGAACCCTTTGAAAAAAAATTAGGAGAAGTCCTAGACCAATCGTATCAAGAACTGCTAGAAACCATCGACCGAAACCAGCCGGTAAAATTTGAACCGGCTTCTAACACCGTCTTACCTCCCCTGCTGCATAAACCCAACCCCACAAAAGCGACCACAAAACCCCTCGATCTGCCTTCCCTGCCTGCTCCGGGGTCATCTCCTCAGCCTCGTAAAACTCCGCCCTCATCTCCACCCCAACCAGCCGAAGAATCCCCATCCCAGGGGCCGGTCGAACAGGAACAAGAAGAAACCAGCCAAGAAATCGCCCCAACATCCGAAACCTTCACCCCAGAACCGGCCAACGCCGAAACCGAAACACCCGTTCTATCACCTGTAGATGAAGCCTTCCAATCGCTCAATCTGCCGGATCGGTTTTGGTCACGCTTAAACGCCCTCGCCACCGACGAAGAACTAACAGAACTGCTCAAAGCCGACTTACCGGCACCGGCGCCACAACAACCAAACTCCGAAACCGAAATCCCCAGCCGGCCAAAAACCGCCCAAGAATGGGACTATCAAGAATTCGTCATCGAAGACGAGCCAACAGCCCCAGCCCCTAAGAAGCCCCAACCGGCAGAAAAGGAAGAAGAACCAGTCTTTACCTTAGCCAAAGACGAAGAAGTGCCGGTGCCGGTTTTAGAACTGCCGAAAGATCCTTTAATAGCCGGTCGTACCGTCAAGGTTAAAATCCGGCTTCCAGACATCCAACCTCGAATTTACGTCAAAGTTTGGCTCCAAGACCGCTCAGCCAGACTTATCCTTGACGGCCCTTACTGGGTAACAGACTTCACCCCCAGTATATGGGGAGGGAAAGAGGGAACTGTCCAACTGATCATCCCGTACGGCAGCTTTGAAATACAATTTGAAGCAATATCAATGGAAATGCACACCCAAAGGGAAAGCTACAAAATCTCAATTTCCCGCGAAGTCACCCCGCCCTCACCACCATCATTACCCCTAGAGTAATTTTTTGTGACACAGAGGGCATCAATCTCTGGATAAAAAAAACCGCCTTACTTTTAAGCAGGCGGTTTTTGAATGATATTCGGGCTTTTCTACAGAGAAGAACCCAAACCAGCGTAGGCACCGTAAAAGAAAATACCTACCAAAGTGATCACACCAAGGCCGGCAACAGTTGCAACCACCCACAAAGGAATTCTGCCAGATTGAAAAGAGTTCACTATTCTTACCTCTTGTTTGAAAAATTCACAAAACCCGATAAACGGGTTTAAAAGCTTAACTTCCTGTTAGTTAAAGAAATAACTAGAAAACAGGATACCCAAAGTAAAAACCATCAAAAGACCCAGATAAAGAGAGGTGCGGTTTAACTCAACCGGCTGATTATTTGGGTTAGGACTACGAGTTGGCATCTGTTTCTCCTATCGTTGGATAAATTGCATGGCGGCAATAGCGCCTAAAAAGAAAATTGTCGGAACACCCAGAGTGTGAACTGCCAACCAGCGGACAGTAAAAATAGGATAAGAAATGGGTTCGTTGGCTCTATTGCTTGTCATGGTCTTATTCTCCTAAGACGCTATTTAATAAATTGCTCAATTTGTTGTTTTGACTCAAAGCGGTCTTGAACAATGGGTAATTCTTGACGGGTTTGAGTGAAATATTCATCAGGACGCGGTGTGCCAAAGGCATCGTAAGCTAAACCTGTGCTTACAAAGAGCCAGCCAGCGATAAACAGCATCGGAATAGTGATGCTGTGAATAACCCAGTAACGGATACTGGTAATAATATCGGAAAAAGGACGCTCACCTGTAGATCCGCCAGCCATGTAGTTTCCTCCCAAAGACGACAGCGAAAAACTTAATCTATATGATACGAAACTTCAACGTTTCTAACAAGCGTCAACTACTTATTTTTTGAACTTTTTTGCTTTTTTGGTGGTTGAACGCGAGCCAAAGTGGAAGCCGGTTTTTATACCGGCCTCTGTTTTTTGAGGTTATGCAGCAGCAGAGCTTTGTTGATATTTCAACAAAATACCTTGTTGACCAATGATAAAGCCAGAGTCGGGCGAAACAAAGACAATTCTGTAAAAGTTTGAAGGGACTTCTTCAACTTCACGGTCTTTTTGCCATGTTTTGCCACCATCCAAACTGCACAGTAGTTGACCGCTACCACCGGCCAGCCAAACTTCCGAAGGAGTGCGGTAGGCGATATCGAGTAATCCCCAACTGGTAGAAAGTTCTGGAAAAACGGCTTTTTCCCATTCTTCGGGGTTTTCGGGGTTTGTAAATTGCAATTGACCGCCTCTGGCCAGCATCCACAGGTTGCCATCGGGGGTAAAGCCCATGTTTTGGACACGGCGAGAGCTATTGCGGTTGTGGGGTGTCCAGGCATTTTGGCCGGGTTCCCATACAGAATAAAAGTTGCCTTTGGCGGAGACGGCGACATATTTCCCATCAGCCGAGCGCTGGATATTGCGGACGACCCCAACGGCTTCTTGTACCATTGCTTTCCAGTTTTGGCCGCCATCAGAAGTTTTGTAAATGGCTCCGACATCGGTTGTCATTTCGGCACTGTTGGGGCCGAGGGCTAAGATTGTCAGGGGTGAGCCGGGTAGTTTGCTGCTGAGGGGGATGCGTTCCCAGGTTTTGCCTTCGTCGTTGCTGTGTAGCAAGATCGAAGGTTCGCCAATAATCCAGCCTTCTTTACCAGAAAAGCTTACAGATGTCAAGCGGGCTTTTGTATCTTCTTGAAGGTCGATGGGTTTTTGTTCCCAGGTTTGGCCGCCATCGGTGGTTTCGAGGATGGTGGCTTCACTGCCAACGATCCAACCGTGTTTGGGGTTGCCGGTGAAGGCGATGTCTTGGAGGTTGGCGGTGGTTGGCAGTTGGATGACTTGCCAGGGGTTGATCAGGGTGGTGGGGACTTTGCTACAGCCAACACACAAAACAACGGCCACGATTAAGGGCAGAATTCGTTTAAATAAAGTCTGGATTGAGTACATTGCTAGTAATATTTATCGGTTGGTTTTGGGTTTGTGGTACACGCGGTGATACCGACTTACTGTAAGCCGTAGAGGCTGAGAAAGAATATCACGGCTACTCCCAAGGCTCCAAAGATGAGGATGTTTTTTTGGCTTGGGGTGAGGGTGTTGACTCCTAAACCAAAACCTAAGTTTTCTTTAAATCCAGAGGCGGTGCCGGCGGGGCCAACGTTTGTAAAGGCTGTGGTTTTGGCTCCACATACGGGACAGCGCCAGGTTATGGGGAGTTCTTTAAAGGGGGTGTTGGCGGCGATGTCTCTTTTGGAGTCGCCTTTGAGGGGTTCGTAAACGTACCCGCAGGAGCGACATTCGTATTGATCGAGGTTGTTGGTATCGAGGGTTTCGGGACTCATGGCTCGGTAACGATAGGGTTTGGCGAGACAACTGGCCGGTGGACAAACTCAAGTTTTGGTTTGTCTTTCGGGTAGGAGCTTGGCCCTACTAATCCGGGCGCTACAGCAAGGGTCAATTGCTATGATATTAAAATCTGATGCTTTTTTGTTAACGTTTGTCAAGAATTTTGCTTTAAATTTTAATTTTTGTTTTTGGGGAAGGCTGGGTTAGGTTGCTTTATTGTGTGGGGTTTTGCTCTGTTGGCTTCCATAGAAATAATATTAAGCGTTCATAAGTATTTCTTTAAGAAAGTTCTTGTTGTGATTGGTTGAGAGGGTTGGAAAGCTTGAGGTTTGGTCAAGTTTGGTCTGGGGTGGGTTTGGGCTTGATGTTGGCTATGGGACTGGTTTGGCCTAGGGTGATGGTTTTGGCCTTGAAAATCTTAGGCATATATAATGTAATGTGAAGAATCGAAACAAACGTAACTTTACCCTTGGGTCTTTATTTATTGTGTTTGTCCTCAGCGGTTATGAGTATTTCCTGGGCTTTCTAATTATCAGCAGTCTGGTGCCGGTTCTGGCGCTGGGTGCCTCGAAGTTGCTAGGGCCCAAAGGTACGAGTGTGCAACGGCTCACTACTTACGAGTCGGGGATGGAGCCTATCGGTGGGGCTTGGATTCAGTTCAACATCCGCTACTATATGTTTGCTTTGGTTTTTGTGGTGTTTGATGTTGAGACTGTTTTCTTGTATCCCTGGGCTGTGGCTTTCCACCGGCTCGGTCTGTTGGCTTTTATTGAAGCCTTGATCTTTATCGGAATTCTGGTGATTGCTCTGGTTTATGCTTGGCGCAAAGGAGCCTTGGAATGGTCTTAAATACTCCGAATGGAAAAGGGCTGCTTAATCCGGTTGAACGGCCCCAGGTGACAAGCGAACTGTCGGAAAATGTGATTCTGACTTCGGTTGATGATTTGTATAACTGGGCTCGGCTTTCGAGTTTGTGGCCTTTGATGTATGGGACTGCTTGCTGTTTTATTGAGCTTGCGGCGATGATTGGTAGCCGGTTTGATTTTGACCGGTTTGGTTTGGTGCCTCGTTCTTCGCCTCGTCAGGCGGATCTGATTATTACGGCGGGCACGATTACCATGAAGTATGCCCCGGCGCTGGTGCGGTTGTATGAGCAAATGCCTGAGCCTAAGTATGTGATTGCTATGGGTGCTTGTACGATTACCGGCGGGATGTTTAGTGCAGATTCTCCGACGGCGGTGCGGGGGGTGGATAAGTTGATTCCTGTGGATTTGTATATTCCAGGTTGTCCGCCGCGTCCAGAGGCGATTATGGATGCAATCATTAAGTTGCGTAAAAAGGTTTCTAATGAATCGATTCAGGAACGGGGGAATTTACAGCAAACTCACCGTTTCTATACTCGTAAGCATGGGATGAAGCCGGTTCCTGATATTTTGACGGGCGCTTATTTGGCTTCTCCAACTCGTCAAACTCCTCCGAAGGAGTTGACGGAGGCGATAGGGATGCCGGTGCCTCCTGCTCTGTTGACGGCGAAGAAGGAGGAAGCTCGTGGCTGATAATACGCAGATTGTAGAGGCCGGTAAGGTTTCTCAGTGGCTGACAGAGAATGGTTTTGAGCATGAGGCTCTGCCGGCGGATCATTTGGGTGTGGAGATTATTAAGGTTGACCGGGAGTTTTTGCTTCCGTTGGCTACTGCTCTCTATGCTTATGGGTTTAATACTTTGTCTTGTCAGGGCGGTTATGATGTTGGCCCTGGTGATCAGTTGGTGAGTTTTTATCACTTGATTAAGGTGAGTGATAATGTGACTCAGCCAGAGGAAGTACGGGTGAAGGTGTTTTTGCCGCGTGATGATGCGCGGGTGCCTTCGGTGTACTGGATTTGGAAGTCGGCGGACTGGCAGGAGCGTGAGTCTTACGATATGTATGGGATTGTCTATGAGGGGCATCCTAATTTGAAGCGGATTTTGATGCCTGAAGATTGGGTGGGCTGGCCTTTGCGTAAGGATTATGTTTCGCCTGAGTTTTTTGAGTTACAGGATGCTTATTAAGGGTGTTTTGTAATTGGATTTTTTGGGGCCGGCATTTTCTTGTTTAAGGGGGTGCCGGTTTTTTTTATGGGGGTGTTGGTGTGATTGAAATGTCTATGAAAGCCGGACAAAATAAGAAAATAAAAGGTGCCGGTGGAGACTAAAAAAGGGATAGTTGATAAATGCTATAATAGGTAAAAAATCCTACTCAGAAAGGTTAAATGAAAAGGGGAAAGACTATGACTCAAGCTTTGACGAAAAAAGTAACGTTTGATGAATTTATTGCCTGGTATCCCGAAAAGTCAGAAAATCGCTATGAGTTACATAATGGGGTGATTGTTGAGATGCCTAAACCAAGAGGAAAACATTCGGAAATTGCTGGATTTATCACTTTAGAAATAGGGATTCACTGCCGACTTAAAGAGTTGCCTTATTTTATTCCTAAAGAGTTGATACTCAAGCCTTTTCGGGATGAGTCTGGGTATGAGCCGGATGTGATTGTTTTGGATAAGCAAAAAGTTGAAAAAGAGCCGCTTTGGGCAACTTCATCTGTTATTAGCATGGGGTCATCTGTGCGTTTAATTGTGGAGATAGCAAGTACAAATTGGCGGGATGATTATGCTTTGAAGGCGGCGGATTATGAGGAAATGGCTATTGCAGAATATTGGATTATTGATTATTTGGGTTTGGGTGGAAGACGATTTATTGGAAGTGAGAAGTTACCGACTTTATCGGTTTATCAGCTTGTTGATGGGGAGTATGAGGTGAGTCAGTTTCGGGGCAGTGAGACGGTTATCTCCGGGGTATTTCCTGAGTTGAATTTAACGGCAGAACAGATTTTTGGTGCAAGTTTGTAGCGGGCTGAGAAAAAAAATAAGCCGAAATATGACTGTTTAATTTCTGTCAATATCTTTGCGATGTTTGCAAAGAAAGAAGTTTTAAAGTATTAGTCAAATAAAAATTTATTGCTTTTGTTCTCGCCAAATACTCCTACTTTCAGGCAGACCGGCGGAATCTGGGCTATAACCGGCTGGAGTGATGTATTTAGCAGTGCTAGAGTCTGCGCGTTTGATGAAAGTCTCAGCCCGTAATGACTCAAATCAACCGGCAAAGCGCATAAACAGACTCGACACGCCCAACAATTCTTTTGTGCCAAAGTTCCGCAGTTTGAAACCCGCATTGAAAGCTTGTACCTCCCCCCGATCTCAAAAATTCCTGCCTCTATTGACTAAAAAATCAACTTAGGTTATAATTAGACAGAGGGCCAAAAACAGCAAGTCGCCGTTAAAGAAGGCATTTTTGTGAGATCGGCAACCTTGGCTGGGGCCACTTTAATCAAAGCATAAGCACCCAACCCATCCCAAAAACCTATGAAACTATCAAAAATAGACCTAAGCAGCATCATAGCAGCAGGCCACAAAAACGGCCAACTCAACTTATTAATAGACCGAGGCGAAGACATCGAACTAATAGAAATCCCCGCCCCAGTCGCCGCCTATAACGGACTGCAACAAGTCGCCGACATTGCCAACAGAGAAAGTAATCTCACAACACAAATTCCCGCTTCACAACCCATAGCCATGCTGCCGGTTAACTCAACAATGGCCGCCGCCATAGGATACGATCCAGAGCAACAAATATTACAAGTAGAATTTGCCACCGGCAAAATTTATCAATACAGCGACGTCGAAGAAGAAACCTGGGACAATCTCTGCGAAGCCGATTCAATTGGACGCTTTTACAACTATCAAATCAAAGGACACTATAACAGCCGGTGTCTTGATGACAGCCCTTAAAAATTTAACATTTACAAACAACTCAGCCCCCATTAAAACGCAACAAGCCCCTGCTATAATCAACAGGGGCTTGTCTTTATTCCATACATATAACATACATGAGATATAATCAGTACCAGCAGTACCCATCAGAGTCGCGCTCGACAAAAGCACATTCAACACCAACCTGTAAAGTTATATGAAGCAAATATTAGTAGTAGACGATTCAGCAACAATAAGGAGAATGGTAATGGCATCCTTAAGGCAAATTAGCGACGTCAACTTTAAAGAAGCCAGCAACGGATTAGAAGCAATAGAACAGCTTGTAATCGACCCCGTAGATTTAATGATTTTAGACTTAAATATGCCCGATATGCACGGATTAGAAGTCTTAAAATTTCTTAGAGAACATCAATTGTTTAAAAAAATACCCGTCATCGTATTAACAACAAAAAGCGACGCTACCAGCCGAGAAGAAGCCCTAGAAGCCGGAGCCTCGCAGTATGTCACCAAACCCTTCGAGCCCCAAAGCTTCGCCCAACAAGCAAAAGAACTCTTAAACTAAAACCTAAATAAAAACCGTTGTGGAAACAACCAACACCTCCGATGATTTTTTCGCCAGTTTTTTGGACGATTATTTTGCCGAATGCGAAGAACACTTAACCGCAATACGGCGGAACTTGCTCACCATAGAAGCACAAGCTTTCGCCACCACCGAACGACCAATAATTGACGAATTATTTCGCAGCTTTCACACCCTCAAAGGCTTATCCGGCATGGTAGGACTAAAAAAAGCCGAACGCCTAGCCCACGAAATGGAAAGCTACCTGCGCCTCGTGCGAGAAAACAAAGCCAGACTCAACCCCGTATCTACCGACGCCTTAATCGCCGCAACAAAAACCCTCGAACAAGTCATCGCCAACCGGCGCAACAACAACATCTCCCCAGACATCGAACACACAATCAATCACCTAAAAGCAGCCTTTTCCGAAACCGCTCCACATTCCCAAAACCCCCAACCAAAAACAGCCCCCACCCCACCCCAACAAATTCTTCCCAGCGTTACCTTAAAACCCCAAGAAGAAGAACTCCTCAAAGCCGCCACAGCATCAGGAGGCAGAGCATGGCAATTTGAATTCACACCAGAGACACACCTAGCAGCCAAAGGCATCAATGTCAACAACATCCGCGCTCGCCTTCAAGGCATCGGAGAACTCATACACGGCTCACCCCGCATCAGCACAAACGGCAGCATCGTCTTTGATTTCGTCGTCATCAGCAACCTTCCCTCAACCACCTTTAGCGGCTGGCAAAACGACGGACTTAACTGGATGGCCTATGAACCAGCCGAACCAACCCCAACCGAACAGGCAACAGAAACCCCCCCACCCGTAGAGACAGCCCCCCCGGAAGAACCAATCCAGGCAGAAGAACTTGTCCAGATAGAAGCGCCCCCCTCCACAAGCCAACAAACACCCCCCCTTCCCCCCACCATCGTGCGAGTAGACCTAGCAAAACTCGACGAACTCATGCGGATGGTCGGAGAATTAGTCATCGAGCGCTCCCGACTCACAGAAAACATCCAAAACCTCAAACAAACCCTACCCACAGCCCAATGGCGAGAACTACTGCAAACCAATCTCGCCCTCGAACGCCAACTGCGCGACCTCCGAGAAGGCATCATGCGCGTCCGCCTCGTGCCGGTGGGAGAACTCTTCACCCGGATGCAATTTGTGATTAGAGACTTAATGCGCGACAGCCAAAAAAACATCAGCCTCGAAATGAGCGGTCAAAACACAGAAATTGATAAATTTGTCATCGACCGCATGATCGACCCCCTCCTCCACCTAGTCCGCAACGCCGTCAGTCATGGCATCGAAAGCATCTCCGAACGCATAAAATTAGGCAAACCCCAACAAGGAAAAATCTCCCTTCGCGCCTTCACCTCCGGCGAAATGGTTGTCCTGGAAATCGAAGACGACGGACGCGGTATCGACACAAGCGCCGTCGAACAAAAAGCCAAAACCCAAGGCTTGATTTCCCCCCACACCGAGCTAGATCAAACCACCCTTCTTGAGATCCTCTGCCAATCTGGCTTTTCCACCCGCTCCTCTGTAGACCTAACCAGCGGGCGCGGCATCGGCATGGCAGTTGTTAAAAATACCATTTTTGAACTCGGCGGCTTTTTGGCAGTCCATAGCATTCCCCACTGCGGAACCCGCTTTACCATCCACTTACCCCTGACTTTAGCTATCGCTGACGCCTTGATTATTAAAGCCTGCTCTCAAACTTTTGCCATCCCCCAGTCAGCCGTCCGCGAAGTCCTACAAATTTCACCGGCCTCCCTCAGCCTCATTGAAAATCAAGAAATTTTACCCTACCGAAACGTCCCCATTTCTTTGCTTCGCCTCAACAGCCTCTTTAACTTATCTCCCATCCACAGCGAAAATTTAAACAACGGCAAAACACAAGCTCCTTCCCCAAAACCGCCGACATCCACTCAGTTTTTATCCGTCGTTGTTCTCGGTAACAATCTTACCTCCCTTGCCATTGTTGTTGATCACATTATTGGTTTACGCGAAATAGTCGTTCGCCCCCTCAGCGACCCCTTAATACAAGTAACCGGCATTGCCGGCGCTACCGAACTCGGAGACAAGCGAGTAGTTTTAATTTTAGACCCCCCCGCCTTATTACAACTCAGCCACCGTGCCTTGCTCAGCAGGAATAGGTAACAACTAAGTGTTAATTACTGCTATGATAACTCTTTACTCTCCTGATTTTTTATTTCCCTTGCTAAACGTTCATTATTGACTTTAAAAAAAAGGAGTTTTCCCGTGACCCAAGTAGAAGAAAGTCCCTTACAAACTTATATTTTATTTGAAATTGCCGGCACTACCTACGCCATTCCCACAACCCTTGTCAGGCAAATGGAAATGATAGAAAACATCACCCCAGTTCCCAATGCTCCCCTTTTTGTAGAAGGAGTAGTTTTTTCGCGCGGTCAAGTCATCCCCGCCATCAATTTGCGCTTGAGATTTGGTTTAGAAAAAATAAAACACAACACCGGCACCCGTCTGATAGTAACCCAAATTGGCAACCGCACCTGTGGTTTAATAGCAGATACCGCCAGAGAATTTATATCAATTCCCGACTCAGCCATCCAACCGCCTCCCGACACCATCAAAGAAGCCACAAACAGATATATATCAGGCATAGCCTTTCTCAAAGGACGCACCCTCTTAATTCTCGATCCTCAACAAATTATTAACATGGAAAATACAACTTGAGCAAACAACACTCGCTTCCGAAAACAAACTTAACTAAAAAAGACCTTTAAAAGCAATTAAACTTTAACCCAACCTAATAAAAGGCAAAAATCATGGCTAAGAAAAATCAAAAAAATCGGCAATCAAGCTTCATAGTTCCCGCTCAGAAACAAGAATCAGCTTTGAACAATGTTGCCATCAACAACCTCCAGTCACAAGCTTTAAAAATACAACAAACAGCCCAACAAATCGCCCAAGCCGGCGAGCAAAGCAACCAAGAGATCCTCTCGCAAATTAATAGCCTCAACGAACCGATCAGCAGCATCAGCCAAATGCTAGGTTCTTTAACAGAAACAGCAAGCCAAGCCCAAGGAGTCAGCCACTCCTCAGAACAACTTGTTTCCTCAATCAACGAAATGGCAGCATCCATCGAACAAGTCACCGCCAGCACCGTTGAACTGGCATCCGCTTGTTCGCTCACAGCCGCATCCATTGAACAAACAAGCAAATCCATAAAGCTGACAGACAACACAAGCCAGGAAATGGCAACCTCCGCCACCCAAGTCACCGCCTCGATCACAGAAATTGCCGCCTCGATCAAAAGCGTCAGCCGAGACACCGACTCCCTCACCACATCCATAAACGAAACCGCCGCCTCCATTGAAGAAATCACCCGCTCCATCCAAAGCGTAGCCAGCAGCGCCGACGATCTAACAGGCGCCACCGAAAAAACCACCAGTTCCATCAACGAAATGGGAGCCAGCATCGAACAAGTCCAAGCCACCACAGAAAACCTAGCCGCCTCCATAGAAGAAGTTTCTACCTCCATTGAAGAAATGGCCCGTTCCGTTGGGGGAGTTGCTCAAAATGCCAGCCAAATTACCGATGCAGCCAACGGAGCCGCCAGCAGCGCCACTCAGCTTGATCGTTCGATTCGTTCTGTTAGCACCCTCACCAAACAAGCAGACGAAATCACCCAAAGAGTCCGAAAAGATGCCGAAATTGGCGGTGTCAGCGTTCAAAAAAGCATTCAAGGGTTCAACCGAGTTAGGGATTCGATGGCCCTCTCAGCTTCGGTGATGTCTGATGTCGGCAAACGCACCGGCGAAATCAGTTCTATTGTCGATACGATTAATTTGATTGCCGAACGCACCAACTTGCTATCTTTAAACGCCTCCATAGAAGCTGCACGCGCCGGCGATGCGGGACGAGGTTTCGCCGTTGTAGCCGAAGAAATTCGCAACTTGGCTGATCGAGCCGCCCAAGCCACCTCTGATATTGCAGCGATTATCAAAAGTTTGCAAGAAGTCGTACAAACCGCTGTTAATACTTCTAACGAAGGCTTGCGAGTTGCCGATGAAAGCAGCCGCCTCGCAGAAGAAGGCGCAACCGGCTTAAAAACCATACTCCAAGGCGTTGAAGAAACAACCCAACTGGTTCGACAAATTGCCGTCGCTTCTTCTGAACAACTCGGTGCCGGTCAAAATGTTGTCAGCGCCATTAACACCACCGCTACCCAAGCCAAACAAGTCGCCACAGCCACCAGCGAGCAAGTTAAATCTGTCCAAAATATCCTCCAAACTACCAACCAAATGCGGAAAATAGCTGCTCAAACTACACTCGCCATGAATGAACAAGGACGAGCAGCCCGTGAGATTATTAAAAGCGCTCAATATTCCAGCACCCAAGCTGCACAAGTCCGCCGCGCCACCGCCGAGCAAGCTAACGGAGCCAGCCAAATTTTACAAGCAGTTGAATCAATGCGTCGATCTGCGGGAACGACAGCCCGTGCCCTTGCCGAACAAACCGTCGCCAGCGATCAGATAGCCGCCGAGTCTCAACGTCTCACCCGCTTGATTTCTGGAGTCAGCAAAGCCATGAGCGAACAATCAAGCAGTGTCACCCAAATTACCGCCGCTATCGAAAATATCCGCCGGCAATCTGAGCAAACTGCCAAAGCCATGAGCGAACAATTCACAGCCGTGCGCGAAATGTCGGTTAATATCCACAACATTTCTAAGCAAATCGCTGTTATTACTAATGCTAACCGCGAAAGCAAATCGATTTTAGGCAGCAGCCTCAAAGGATTAGAAACTATCCGACTCGGAACTGAAAATCATAGCGAAAAAGTCAAAAACTCTCAGCATCTTGCCACTAACTTGATCGATATGACTCAAACAATTTTAGATTTTAGATTGTAAAAATCTCTGTTTTTAAGGATGATGAATTTTAGATTTTATCTGAGAGTTTAAACATCCAAATCCTTTAGCGCATTTTAGATATTTTGTCAAGAAATCCAAAGCTGTATAGCCTTCTTGATTCAGACAAAGCACAACTCTTGAGGGCGGGCCTGGAGTCCCGAAGCAAGCCGCCTTATCCCCTCGAAAGCTTCGGTGCAATCTAAAATCCTATCATCCTTAAAAATCTACACTCTCAAATCTAAAATCAAAGATACTAGGTTGGCTCAATCTAAAATCAAAGATATAAACTCTCAAATCCTATCATCGTTAAAAATCGCCTCTTCTAAAATCTAAAATTATGAGTACAGAACCCGATGATAAACAACTAACACTTTATGCCGAACAACTAGCGAACCCTGATGAAGCCGTGCGCTTGCAAACTGTGCGGACTTTGGCTGCTTTATCAGACAACCCTAAAATTCAGCAGTTGCTCTTTGCTGGCTTGGGGGATGCAAGTTGGCGGGTGCGGCGAGCGGTAGTCGAAGTTGTCTCTAAGCACAGCAGCGACATACTTTCAGCCTCGCTGTTGCGCTCCTTAAGAGTTTCTCACCGCAACGCCAGCATTTTAAGCGCGGTGCTAGAGCTTTTTGTTAAGAGCAAGTGCGATGTTATTCCCGCTTTGATAGAAAGCCTGAATGACAGCGATACAGACCTGCGGATATATTCGGCTTTGGCTTTGGGAGAGCAAAAAGACTCTCGTGCTATACCGGCCCTGATCCGAGCCCTCGACGATAGCGATCAAAATGTCCGCTATCATGCCATTGATGCCCTGGGGCACCTCAAAGCAGCAGAGGCAGTTCAACCCCTGACAACCATTGCTCTTTCAGGAGATTTCTTTTTGGCTTTTGCAGCCCTCGACAGTTTGCGACGAATTGGCGACCCGGCTGTGGTTTATGAGCTTGTGCCGTTGTTGGAGGATGAAATGCTCTGTACAGCGGTGGCGGAGACTTTGGGTGAGTTGGGGGATGCCAGCATGGCTAAACCTCTGGGGATGCTTTTTAATAAGCCCAATGCGCCGGTCGATGATCTTCTGATCGCTGTTAACAATCTTTACGAGCGTTATGAAAAAACTTATCAGGAAGGCGGTTATATTGCAGACGTGGTAGGAGCAGCCCTCACTAAAGAGGGGGCAGAAAAACTAATTCAGGCTCTCCGCAACCATAGCAGCCCCCAACTGAGGATTGGTGTTCAGATCCTCAGTCGCCTGAATATTCCAGAAGTCCACCGCACTTTGACGCAGTTACTGGCAAAACCGGCGCTGCGAAGTCCGGCAGTTGAGGCTCTGGTGCGTTATGGCAAGGAAGTTACGCCTTTACTGGTAGAACAATTGCAATCAGATAATACAGAAATCCGCCGTGCAGCCGTGCTGGCCTTGGGCAAAATTGGAGATAGCAGTGCAGTTCCGGCTTTGACAGAGTTGCTGACAAACGACCCTCAAACAACAGTGGTGACTGCCGGGGCGCTGGCGAGTATTGGTGATCGGCGCGCTTTTGATGCTTTGTTATCGCTTTGTGGCCACCCAGAAGCCTCTGTGCGTCAAGCGGTGGTGGGGGCGCTCAATTCGCTTGGTCATCCGGCTATGCTCAATCGGATGGTCGATTTGTTGCAAGATCCAGACCCGCTGATGCGGGAGTCGGCTGTTAAAATTGCTGGGTATTTTGCTTTTACAGAATGTGTGACTTTGCTTTTGGATCGCTGTCACGATGCTGATGAAAATGTGCGGCGAGCGGCGGTTGAGTTGGTTCCTTATATTGAAAATGGGCCGGTGTTACCAACTTTAATTAATGCCTTGCAAAATGACACCCCCAAGGTGCGGGCTGCGGCGGCAAGGGCTTTTGGACAAATTGATAGCTCTTTGGCTTATTCTCACCTTCTCAGTGCTTTGCAAGATTCTGACCCCTGGGTTCGCTATTACGCAGCGCGTTCGCTTGGTTCTTTGGATATTTCCCAAGCTGTCGATCCTTTGGGGGCTGTGGCTAAAAATGATCCAGCCCAGCAGGTTCGGTTGGCTGCTATTGACGCGCTGGGCGTTCTGGGTGGCTACCGGGCGGCGGCTATTCTCGCTCCGCTAACAGAAGCAGAAGCGGATGTTGCTGCGGCTGCTTTGAAGGCTTTGGGAAATATTTCTGAACCCAATTCTCTACCGCCGCTGTTGCGGGCGCTGAATTCTTCTGTGCCGGTGTGCCGCCGATGTGCAATTCGTGCTTTAGGAAAACGTGGCGGGTGCGGGGTTGAGACAACTTTGGCGGATATTGCTACTTTTGACTTTGATACTGAAATTGTCCAGGCGGCGATTGAGGCTTTGGCTTCTTTGGGAACTCCTCTGGCGATTGAGGCTTTGGTGAATTTAATGGCTAACCCCATTCGTAATGCTGATTGTGTGGCGGCTTTGGCTCATCTTCAAGATCACCATATTGAGGCAGTTGGGCGTGGTTTGCTTCACCCGGATGCTGATGTCCGTCGTTCTGTGGTGGAGGTGCTTACCCGCATGAAGCACCCGCGATCATCGGAGTTTTTAATTTCGGCTCTGGATGATAAAGAGCCTGCTGTCCGCTTGGCTGCTGTGATGGGGCTGGAACTTTTGGGTAATCGTTATGCTGAACGAAAGGTGGCTTTATTGGCTTATACTGACCCGGATCTGACTGTCCGCCGTGCGGCTGTGGCTTTTCAATCGCCCTAGAAGTCGATGCCGGCTGTAGGTTTTGAGGCTACTACTCCCAAGGCTAAATGTTTTAATGATTGCTAGGCTCTTTTGTGCTATGGCAATGTCTCGGCTATTTTTCATTCCAAAGATGAATGACGAACTATGAACGATGAACCCTGATTATGAAATATGAAGAAAATTCCAACTTTACTGATAGTACGGTGCTACTGTTGCGGGATTTAATAGAGGAACGAACGGGGATTAATTATGATATTGGGGGGGTAGAAATGCTGACTGAAAAGCTTTTATCTTGCTCTTTGGAAGGGGGCTTTGAGTCTTTGCTTGATTATTATTACTTTTTGAAATATGATTACTCTCCTGATGCTTGGAAGCGGCTTATGGATGCTCTGACGGTTGCTGAAACTTATTTTTGGCGGGAAATGGATCAGATCCACGCTTTGGTTGATGTTTTGGTGCCGGAATATTTCTCCCGCAGCCAACCTCACCCACTGCGGATCTGGAGTGCTGCTTGTGCGAGTGGTGAGGAGCCTCTTTCTATTGCAATGGCTCTTAATGAGAAGGGTTGGTTTTATCGCGCTCCTATTGATATTTATGCTTCTGATGTTAGCCTGAAATCTCTTGATAAGGCTAAGTCTGGTGTCTATACTGAGCGTTCTTTTCGCAATTTACCGGAGTCTTTACAAGAAAAATATTTCTCCAAAACAGAGAAGGATTCCAGCGGCTTTTCTGGGGATGGCTACGGGGCTGGCTCGGCTTCTCCACCGGAATCAAGCTCTTTAAATTCTAGTGTAAAAAAGTTTAATTTTTTAGGAAGCAGTTCAGAAAAAACCTGGCGGGTGTCTGCCGATTTGCACAGCCGTATTCAGTGGCAGCAAGCTAATTTGGTGGATGAGTCGGAGATTAAGTTTTTAGCTTCTTCTCACATTATTTTTTGCAGGAATGTATTTATTTATTTTTCTCAAAATTCTATTCGCAAAACTTTGCGGATGTTTGCTGAGTATATGCCTCAGCGTGCCTATTTATGTGTGGCGGCTTCTGAGTCTTTGTTAAAGCTATCTTCGGAATTTGATCTGAAAGAAATAGGGGGGGCTTTTATTTACGTCAAATCTTAAGAGTTTAATACAAAAATCAACAATTCCAGCTAACGGGCTAAAAATTATATGGCTACTGTTTAGCTTCTGAGCTTCGTTTAGTACCGGCTGGTTCACTCAGTTCTATGCTCGAAGCTAAGAGATTGAAGAACCCGCTCCTACAATGACCTATACCTTGATTAATCAAAAAAAAACTTATGGATCGAGTTGTGCGTGTTTTAGTGGTAGATGATTCTGCCTATATTCGCAAAGTTGTTAAGAAGATGTTATCGCGCAGTCCGTTTATTGAAGTAGTGGGGACGGCTCGTGATGGCCAAGAGGCTCTGGAATTGGTGGAACAACTCCAGCCTGATGTGTTGACTTTGGATTTGATTATGCCGAATATGGATGGTCTTGAGCTTTTGCAAACATTGCGCTTACGCCGGCCTGTCCCAACGATTATTTTGAGTATTGCCAGTGAAACGGGGGAAATGGCTCTTGAGGCTCTGGCTGCTGGTGCGGTTGATTTTGTGCAAAAACCAACGGCTTTGGCAACGGAAAAGGTTTTTGATATTACTGAGGAGTTGATTCAAAAGGTAAAAGCTGCTTCGGTTGTGTCTTTGACAAATTTGCAAAAGGTGATGGGTTCTGTTGCGCCTGCTCCGATGGCACCGTCGGTGATTGGTTCTAAGAAGGTTGATTTGGTGGTGATGGGTATTTCTACTGGTGGCCCTCAAGCTTTGAGTTTTTTGATTCCTCAATTGCCGGCGGATTTGTCTGTGCCGGTGGCGATTGTTCTGCATATGCCGGTGGGTTATACAGAATTATATGCGAACCGACTTAATGAAATTTGCTCTCTTAAGGTGGTTGAGGCTAAGGATGGTGTGCCGGTTTGTCCGGGTGTGGTTTTGGTTGCACCGGCTGGCCGGCATTTAAAGTTTGTTCGTCAGCCTGATGGTACGGTGGTGACTCTTTTGGAGGCGCGTCCTTTTGATACTCTGCACCGGCCTAGTGTGGATGTGTTGTTTCAATCGGCGGCTGAGGTATATGGGGAGCGGGTTTTGGGGGTGGTGATGACGGGGATGGGTAGCGATGGTAAGCAGGGGGCTGCTTGGATTAAATCGGCTGGTGGTACTATTTTTACTGAGGCTGAGGAGACTTGTGTGGTTTATGGGATGCCTCGTTCTGTGTTTGAGGCCGGTTTGAGTGACCAGGTTATTCCTCTTGAGCAAATGGCGCCGGCGATTCTTGATATGTTATGAGGTGTGGGGGATTGGTGTTTGGGTTCTTTCGGTCTGCGGGCTTTGTCTGTGTTAATTCCTCTGGGAGTTGTGATCCCATTTTTTCAAATTAATTTAATGCCTAATTCACGCAAACTTCACATCTTCCACTACACCATTCAGAAAGCAATTGAATTAAGACTCTGGTGAGGCGAGAATGAGATTTTTTGTGTGAAATTTTTGGAATTGCTTCGTTTTTAATTAATTCGTAAGTTACATCGTCTATACAGTCGAACTCCAATTAACTTACAACAAAAACCAACAACACAAAAGGCGCCCCCCATTTCTGGAGAGCGCCTTTTGTAATTATTCAGTTTTTGAGAGTCTAGCCCTCATAAAACCCTAGCCCTTGATAGAAGGAGCCTCAACAGAAGCCAAGTCAAGAGGGAAGTTGTGAGCATTACGCTCGTGCATTACTTCCATACCCAAGTTAGCGCGGTTGATAACATCAGCCCAGGTATTAATAACACGACCTTGAGAGTCGATAACAGACTGGTTGAAGTTAAAACCATT